>NZ_BAABCQ010000020.1:0-68211 GCF_039539045.1 Streptomyces marokkonensis | reverse complement strand
GGGCGGCTTGATCACGGCGCGAACCGCATTCCAGGAAGAGATCTCCTGCCTTCCCGACGACGAGAATGAAGCCGGAGTCTACTTGGCCGACGAGAACGGCTCGGTGACCATCGAAGTCCTCCAGACCGCCGGTGTCGTGCTGGACCTGGCGCTTTTCGTCCCCGGTGGGGACAAGGGGGCCCTCACCGCCCTTTACGCTGCGGCCCGACAGGCGTTCGGCGCCGACGTCGTGCAGATCTGGCGCCAGGGCCTCAAGGAGGTTCCCGACGTGAAGGTCGACATCTTCGAGGAGCAGGTTCCCCGGGGACGCAAGGGAAGCGACAGCCCCAAGCGTGACCGTCGCGCGATCGACACCTACCCCACCCGTGCGGACTTCATCGAGTTCTCCGCGGGATGGAAGCCGGTCGTCGAGATTCACAGGCCGGTTGTGGACGACACCCCGACCATCTGAGGCCATGGAGGTCGGCCCGCCGCCATCGCAGGGTGTCGGCGGGTGGTCGATGCCGGCGGCGGAGCGCCTCGGCGTACTACGAACCGGATGCGGACCCGGCCCCCGGAGGAGAAACCTCTTCCCGACGCCGAGCCCTTGGCGGACCGGTCACCCACCGTGCGGCTGGACGACGTGCTCCGCGAACCGTGCCGCCGTCTCGGCGAGTACCTCCCGTCCGTCCCGTGCCCACAGCCCCTCGTTGAACAGCTCGACCTCGATCGCGCCGGTGTAGCCGGCCGCCTCCACGTACGCCTTCCACTCCCGCATGTCGATCGCGCCGTCGCCGATCTGGCCGCGGCCGTTGAGGACGCCCTCGGGCAGGGGGGTGGTCCAGTCGGCGAGCTGGAAGGTGTGGATGCGGCCCGCCGCGCCCGCCCGTGCGATCTGCTCCGGCGCCCGGTCGTCCCACCAGACGTGGTACGTGTCCACGGTGACGCCGACCTGGTGGGCCGGGAAGCGTTCGGCGAGGTCCAGGGCCTGGGCGAGGGTGGAGACCACGCAGCGGTCCGAGGCGAACATGGGGTGCAGCGGCTCGATGGCCAGTCTCACTCCGTGCTCCTCGGCGTAGGGGGCCAGTTCCGCGAGCGCCTCCGCGATGCGTTCGCGGGCCGCGCCCAGGTCCTTGCTGCCCGCCGGGAGGCCGCCCGAGACCAGGACCAGGGTGTCGGTGCCGAGAGCGGCGGCCTCGTCGACGGCGCGACGGTTGTCGGCCAGGGCCTTCGCGCGCTCGCCGGGGTCGACGGCCGTGAGGAATCCGCCGCGGCACAGGGTGGTGACGGTCAGGCCCGCGTCGCGGACCAGTTTCGCCGCCGCCTCGACACCGTACGCCCGGACCGGTTCGCGCCACAGGCCGACGCCGCCGACGCCCAGGTCGCGGCAGGCGGTGGTCAGTTCGGGCAGCGAGAGCTGCTTGACCGTCATCTGGTTGATGCTGAAACGCGTCAGGTCGGGCGCCGTGTCGGTCACTGGTTCACTCCGTACAGGTTCAGCAGGTTCCGCATGCGCTCCTCCGCCAGTTTCGGGTCCGAGAACAGGCCCAGGCCGTCGGCGAGTTCGTAGGCGCGGGCCAGGTGGGGCAGGGAGCGGGCCGACTGGAGGCCGCCGACCATCGTGAAGTGGCTCTGGTGGCCCGCGAGCCAGGCGAGGAGGACCACGCCCGTCTTGTAGTAGCGAGTGGGGGCCCGGAAGAGGTGGCGGGAGAGTTCGACGGTGGGGTCGAGGAGGGCGCGGAAGCCCTCCGTGTTCCCCGTGTCCAGGACACGGACCGCCTCGGCCGCCAGCGGGCCCAGCGGGTCGAAGATGCCGAGCAGGGCGTGGCTGAAGCCCTGCTCGTCGCCGGCGATCAGCTCGGGGTAGTTGAAGTCGTCGCCGGTGTAGCAGCGCACGCCCTGCGGGAGGCGGCGGCGCAGGTCGATCTCCCGCTGGGCGTCGAGGAGGGAGACCTTGATGCCGTCGACCTTGTCGGGGTGGGCGGCGATGACCTCGAGGAAGGTGTCGGTGGCCGCGTCGAGGTCGGCCGACCCCCAGTAGCCGTCCAGGGCCGGGTCGAACATCGGGCCGAGCCAGTGCAGGATCACGGGCTCGGTGGCCTGGCGCAGGAGGTGGCCGTAGACGTCCAGGTAGTCGTCCGGGCCCTGCGCCGCGGCGGCCAGTGCGCGGGAGGCCATCAGGATGGCCCGGGCGCCGGACTCCTCGACCACGGCGAGCTGTTCCTCGTAGGCCGTCCGGACCTCGGCGAGGGTGCCGGTGGTCAGCTGGTCGGTGCCCACGCCGCAGGCGATGCGGCCGCCGCACGCCTTCGCCTCGGCGGCGGACCTGCGGATCAGCTCCGCCGCCGAGGCCCAGTCCAGGCCCATGCCGCGCTGGGCGGTGTCCATCGCCTCGGCGACGCCGAGTCCGTGGGACCACAGGTGGCGGCGGAAGGCGAGGGTGGCGTCCCAGTCGACGGCGGCGGGTCCGTCGGGGGTGGTGTCCGCGTACGGGTCGGCGACGACGTGCGCGGCCGAGAAGACCGTACGGGAGGAGAAAGCGCTTCCTGAGGAGAGGGCGAGGGGCGGTCCGGTGCGGGGTTCGTAGGCGCGCAGGGTGCCGTTCGCGCCGGGCAGGTGGAGGGTCACAGCGCGACCTCCGGTACGTCGAGGCGGCGGCCCTGGGCGGAGGACTTCAGGCCCAGCTCGGCGAGTTGCACGCCGCGGGCGCCGGCCAGCAGGTCCCAGTGGTAGGGGGCGTCGGCGTAGACGTGGCGCAGGAACAGTTCCCACTGGGCCTTGAAGCCGTTGTCGAAGTCGCCGTTGTCCGGGACCTCCTGCCACTGGTCGCGGAAGACCTCGGTGGCGGGGATGTCCGGGTTCCAGACCGGCTTGGGCGTGGCCGAACGGTGCTGGACGCGGCAGTTGCGCAGTCCGGCGACCGCGGAGCCCTCGGTGCCGTCGACCTGGAACTCGACGAGTTCGTCGCGGTTGACGCGCACGGCCCAGGAGGAGTTGATCTGGGCGATCGCGCCGCCGTCGAGTTCGAAGACGCCGTACGCGGCGTCGTCGGCGGTGGCGTCGTACGGCTTGCCGTTCTCGTCCCAGCGCTGAGGAACGTGGGTGGCGGTGAGCGCCTGGACGGACTTCACGCGGCCGAACAGCTCGTGCAGGACGTACTCCCAGTGCGGGAACATGTCGACGACGATGCCGCCGCCGTCCTCGGCACGGTAGTTCCACGAGGGGCGCTGGGCGTCCTGCCAGTCGCCCTCGAAGACCCAGTAGCCGAACTCGCCGCGCACGGACAGGATCCGGCCGAAGAAGCCGCCGTCGATGAGACGCTTGAGCTTGAGCAGGCCGGGGAGGAAGAGCTTGTCCTGGACGACGCCGTGCTTGATGCCCCTGGCCCGGGCGAGGCGGGCGAGTTCGAGGGCTCCGTCGAGGCCGGTGGCCGTGGGCTTCTCGGTGTAGACGTGCTTGCCCGCGGCGATCGCCTTCCGGATCGCCTCCTCGCGGGCGGAGGTCACCTGGGCGTCGAAGTAGATCTCGACGCTGTCGTCGGCGAGGACCGCGTCCAGGTCCGTCGAGACGTGCTCCAGGCCGTGCCGTTCGGCCAGCGCCCTCAGCGCGTGCTCGCGGCGGCCGACCAGGATCGGCTCGGGCCACAGCACGGTGCCGTCGCCGAGGTCGAGGCCGCCCTGTTCGCGGAGGGCCAGGATGGAGCGGACGAGGTGCTGGCGATAGCCCATGCGTCCGGTCACACCGTTCATGGCGATACGCACCGTCTTGCGTGTCACGTCATTCCCTTCGTACGAGCGATGAGTGAGAGATGTTGCGGCGCAGCAAGCGCTTTCTAAACGATACGAAGCTAGCCTGTGGGCGGTGGTCTGGACAAGACCGTGCCGTGGGCGAGTTGTTCGAGGGGGCGAACAACGGCGGGCCGTGGCCGTAAGGTCACCCGGGACGAGACGACGGCACGGGCGCGAGGCGGAGGACGAGGACATGACGGTGACACTGGCGGACGTGGCGGCCCGCGCCCAGGTCTCCCCCGCGACGGTGTCGCGCGTGCTGAACGGGAACTACCCCGTGGCGGCCTCCACCCGGGAACGGGTGCTGAAGGCCGTCGACGACCTGGACTACGTGCTCAACGGGCCCGCGAGCGCGCTGGCGGCGGCGACGTCCGACCTGGTGGGCATCCTGGTCAACGACATCGCCGACCCCTTCTTCGGCATCATGGCCGGCGCGATCCAGTCCGAGATCGGCGGGCCGGGCGGCAGGGCGGGCGGCGAGAGACTCGCCGTGGTCTGCAACACCGGCGGCGCCCCTGAGCGCGAACTGACCTACCTCACCCTGCTGCAACGGCAGCGGGCGGCGGCCGTCGTGCTGACCGGCGGGGCGATGGAGGACGCGGCCCACCAGGCCGCGGTGGCGGCGAAGCTGCGCAAGCTGGCCGAGGCCGGGACGCGGGTGGTGCTGTGCGGACGGCCGCCCGCGCCGGACACCGGGGCGATCGCGCTGACCTTCGACAACCGCGGGGGCGGCCGGGAACTGACCGATCACCTCATCGGGCTCGGCCACCGCCGGCTCGGCTACATCGCGGGCCCCCAGGAGCGCACCACGACCCGGCACCGACTGGAGGGCCACCGCGCCGCGCTCACCGCGCACGGTATCGAGGAGGACCCCCGCTGGACGGTCCACGGCCGCTACGACCGGCAGTCCGGTTACGAGGCCACGCTCGAACTCCTGCGCAGGGACCCGGGCCTGACCGCGGTCGTCGCCGCGAACGACTCCGTGGCACTGGGCGCGTGCGCCGCGCTGCGCGACTCGGGGCTGCGGATTCCGGACGACGTCTCCGTGGCCGGCTTCGACGACCTGCCGTTCAGCATCGACGCGGTGCCGGCGCTGACGACGGTCCGGCTGCCGCTGGCGGAGGCGGGGGCGCGGGCGGGGCGGATCGCGATGGGCCGCGAGGAGGAGCCGCCCGGGGGGATCGCCATGGTGCGGGGGGAGTTGATGGTGCGGGGGTCCTCCGGAGGGCCGCGTCCGTAGGTGCGCCGGTGTTTTCGGGGCGCCCCGCACTGGTGTGAGCCTCGCTGGGGGCTGCCGCCCCCAGGCCCCCGCTTCGGCCTGAACGGCCTCGTCCTCAAACGCCGGACGGGCTGGGTCGGCCCGCGCCACGCCCCTGAGCAAGCGCCGGACGGGCTGGGCCGGCCCGTCCGGCGATTGAGCAAGCGCCGGACGGGTCGGGGCGGCGACACCCGGCCGGCGGGAGGAGTGGTGGAGGTGGTGGCGGGTACGCTCCGTGGTCATGAAGCTGGCGTTCTCCACCCTCGGTGTCCCCGGCCTGCCCCTGACCGACGTGCTGGGTCTGGCGACCGCGCACGCCTACCACGGTGTCGAGTTGCGCGCCCACCCGGAGGAACCGGTGCACCCGGGCCTGGCTCCCGGTGAACGGGCCGCGGTCACGGCCGGGTTCAAGGAGGCCGGCGTCGAGCTGCTGGGCCTCGCCGGGTACGCGCGGGTCGCCGCGCCGGGTGACGACGACGCCGTGCTCGCCGAGATCCGCGGCCTGCTGGACCTGGCCCGCGACCTGGGCGCCCCGTACGTCCGCGTCTTCCCCGGCGGCGGCACCGAGCAGAGCGTGGAGGAGGCCGACGCGACGGCCGCCCGACGGCTGGGCACTGCCGCCGAGTACGCCGCCGACCTGGGCGTACGCATCCTGCTGGAGACCCACGACTCGCACCGCACCGGGGCCGACGCGATGCGCGTCCTCGGTCTGGTCGGGCACCGCCGGGTCGGCGCCCTGTGGGACGTGATGCACACCTGGCTGGGCGGCGAGCAGCCCGCGGAGAGCTACCTGGCCCTCGCCCCGCACCTCGGGTACGTCCAGGTCAAGGACATCGCCTCCACCGACGACACGACCCCGCTGCCGCTGGGCTCCGGCGTGCTGCCGCTCACCGAGGTGGTGGACGTCCTGTCCCGGCACGGCTGGGACGGCTGGCTGTGCTGGGAGTACGAGAAGCGGTGGTACGAGTCGGCCGCCCCGTTGCCCGAGCTGCTGGACGCGGGCCGCGAACACCTCGCCCGGCTGCTCAGCGACGCGGCGTGAGCGGGGACGTCACGTCACCGGGGACAGGAAGGGAGCCGTCGACGGGGGCGGGGACGGCGGCCTCGACGGAGACGGAGACTCGGACGGGGACGGGGACGGGGACAGCGGCGGGGACGGCGACGACGCGGACCGCACCCGGTGCTCCATCCGCTCCCGGCACCGAGGCCACTCCGCCGCCGTCACCGAGTAGATCGCGGAGTCGCGCAACCGGCCCTCCTCGCCCGGCGCCCAGGAGCGGGACCAGTTGCGCAGGACGCCCTCGAAGCGGGCGCCGACCGACTCGATCGCGGCGCGGGAACGGCTGTTGCGGGCGTCGGTCTTGAGGTCGACCCGGGACACCCGCCAGACCTCGAAGGCGTGGCGGAAGAGGAGGAGCTTGGCCTCGGCGTTCACACCGGTGCCCTGCGCCGAGCGGGCCAGCCAGGTGAAGCCGACCTCGATGGCGTCGAGGGCGTCGTCCGTCAGCCAGGAGCGGGGCTCCCAGTAGGAGGTGGCGCCGACCGCCCGGCCGGTGGTGAGGGACACCTGCGCGTAGGGCGCCAACCGTCCCGTGGCCGCCCGGGCCAGCTGGGCGTCGATGTAGGCGCCGACCTCGTCGGCCCGGGGCACCCACGTGAACGCGTAGGTACCGCGCTCCTCCTCCGCGGCCACCGCGAGGTCGGCCGCGTGCTGCGGGCCCAGCGGCTCCAGTCGTACCAGCGTGCCCTCGAGGGCGGGGCCCTTCAATGCGAACGTCACCTGCCGGATTCTTTCCGCCGGTGCGGGCGGCCGTCCAACGATTTCCGGGCGGGCGGGTGCGCCGCCCTCTCGCGCCCGCTGCCCGCGGTGCTCACGCGCCCCTGCGACCCCACGCGTACCGACTTCGGGAAACCCGGCCGGACCGGGAACCCCTCCCCCGCCCCGGCCGTCCAACCCGCACGCTGCCGGAGAGTCTTCGCGGTGCGGTGTCGGCCTCGCTGCTGGCTGCGATCGCTGACCACCCTCTCCAGCCGTACCGCGGCCGGCAGCGTCGCCGTCGGCGCGCCCCCCTCCCCAGCGCCGACGGCGGCCCCTCCCGGTTCGTCCCACGCGGCTTCCGACGACTCCTGACGACTTCTGTGCGCTCCCTTGACTGGCAGAAACTTCCCGGATATTGGTGACTCCTTGGAAGTTTCCTTCAGCAGCTCGCCAGCGATTCCCCAGCGGATCACTCCGGAAGGAGCGCACGTGCACCACAGCAGCACGGCCGGCCCGGGAAGCACCGCACACCCCTCCAGACGTACCGTCCTCACCGCGACCGCGGTCGTCACCGCGGCCCTGGCGGCCGGCGGCGGCACCGCGCACGCCGACGCCCGCAGGCCCGACGACGACCGGCTCCGCGCTCTCATCTCCCGCATGACGCTGGAGGAGAAGGTCGGCCAGCTCTTCGTCATGCGGGTCTACGGCCACTCCGCCACCGACCCCGACCAGGCCGACATCGACGCCAACCTGAAGGAGATCGGCGTCCGCACCGCGGCCGAGCTGGTCGCCAAGTACCGGGTCGGCGGCGTCATCTACTTCGCCTGGGCGCACAACACCCGCGATCCGCACCAGATCGCCGGCCTGTCCAACGGCATCCAGAAGGCGTCGCTCGAGCTGCCGCGCGGCCTTCCCGTGCTCATCTCGACCGACCAGGAGTACGGGATCGTGGCCCGCGTGGGCGCGCCCGCGACCCTCTTCCCGGGCGCGATGGCCGTCGGCGCGGGCGGGTCGCGGTCCGACGCCCGTGCCCTCGGCCGGGTCGCGGGCGCCGAGCTGCGCGCGATGGGCATCCGCCAGGACTACTCCCCCGTCGCCGACGTGAACGTCAACCCGGCCAACCCCGTGATCGGCGTACGGTCCTTCGGCGCCGACCCGCGGGCGGTGGCGGGGATGGTGGCCGCCGAGGTGACGGGGTACCAGCGGTCCGGGGTCGCCGCGTGCGCCAAGCACTTCCCCGGGCACGGCGACACCGCCACCGACAGCCACACCGGTTTCCCGGTGATCACGCACAGCCGCGCGCAGTGGGAGGAACTGGACGCACCGCCCTTCCGCGCGGCCATCGACGCCGGTATCGACGCGATCATGACCGCCCACCTCATGGTCCCGGCGCTCGACGACTCCGGCGACCCGGCCACCCTCTCCCGCCCCATCCTCACCGGCATCCTGCGCGAGGAGCTGGGCTACGACGGCGTCGTGGTCACCGACTCACTCGGCATGCAGGGCGTACGGACCAAGTACGGCGACGAGCGGGTGCCGGTGCTGGCGCTGAAGGCGGGCGTGGACCAGCTGCTCAACCCGCCGCACCTGGACCTCGCCTGGAACGCGGTCCTGACGGCCGTGCGGGAGGGCGAACTCACCGAGGCGCGGCTCGACGAATCGATCCTGCGCGTACTGCGGCTGAAGGCGAAGCTGGGGCTGTTCCAGGACGCCTACACCAGCCGGCGGGACGTCGACCGCACCGTCGGCACCCGCGGTCACCTGGCCGCGGCCGACCGGATCGCGGAGCGGACCACCACGTTGCTGGTCAACGAGGGCCGGCTGCTTCCGCTGTCCCGGCGGGAGCATCGCAAGGTGCTCGTCGTGGGCGCCGACCCGGCCTCGCCCTCGGGCACGACCGGGCCTCCCACGGGCGTTCTCGCGGGTGAGCTGACGGAGCTGGACTTCACGGCCACCGCCCTGTCCACGGGCACCGCCCCGTCCGCCGCCGTCATCGACCGCGCGGTCGCGGCGGCCGGGGACGCCGACGCGGTGGTGGTCGCCACGTACAACGTCACCGAGGGCAGCAGTCAGCGCACCCTGGTCGCACGGCTGCTGGAAACGGGGAAGCCGGTCGTCGCGGTCGCGGTCCGCAACCCGTACGACGTGGCCCAGCTGCCGGACGTCCCCGCCCACCTCGCCGCCTACTCCTGGACCGACGTCGAGGTACGGGCGGCGGCCCGGGTGATCGCCGGGCGGGTACGGCCGCGCGGGAAGCTGCCCGTGCCGGTGGTGCGGGCGGACGATCCGGAGACGGTGCTGTTCCCCCTCGGGCACGGGCTGTCGTACCGGTCGTAGGGCTGTCGTAGGACGTAGCGCGGTCTACGCCACGCGCCGGGGGCGCTCCCGGCGCGCGTGCGCAATGCACCCCGCGCGTCTGGCGTGACCCGCCGCGGCGGGTCACGCTGGACCGGGGACCCGGGGGGACGGCGATGCGTGAGAGATGGACCGTGGGGGTGTTCTGCGCACTGGCGGCGCTGTGCGCTGCGCTGCTGACGGGCTGCCAGAGCCCGTCGGGCCTGGCGGGCGGGGACGGTGGCGGGAACGGGAACGGGAACGGAGGCGTGAACGGGGGCACGACCGGTCGGCTCGGCGGGGAGGGCGCGTCGGGGTCCGCCCCGGGCGCCGTCCGGCCGTCCGGGTACGGGGCGGTGTTCCTGGCGATCGACGAGTGCAGCTCGTTCGGGACGGTCAGTTTCACCGAGGTGCCGTGCGGCAGTGAGCGGGCTGCGGCGCGGGTCGTGGCACGGGAGGACGGCCGCGCGGAGGACGGGCCGCCGTGCCCCGCCACCACCGACTTCGTACTGCACATCAGCGAGCAGCGTCCCTCCGCCGACGAGGACGGCGACGGAACCGTGCCCCAGGGCTACGCCTGCATGCGCAAGCTCCAGCCGCCGCACCCCGGCGATCCGGGCGGCGGAGGCGGCCCGCGCACCATCGTCGGCGACTGCGTCTACGACGCCGGGAGCGGCAAGGTCCGCGAGACCGCGTGCGACGGCACGGGCAAGAAGAAGCCACAGTTCGAAGTGGTCGAGGCGGTCGCCGCCCGGGCGGACTGCCCCGCCTCGACCGCTCTCTACGTCCGCCTCGGCGGCGAACGCCCGGTGGGTTGTGCCCGGCCGCTGTGAGCACCTCAGGGGCTCACGCCCCACCGGCGGCCGGTCACAACCACCGTCCTACGGGCGCAGCGTCGGCTCGCGCTGCACGTCCCGCTCGTCCAGTTCGGCGTCGAACGTCGCCAGCGGCCTGGCCGCCGACGGGTTCTCCTGGACCTCGGCGGAGGCGACGCCCGCCCAGTCGAGGATGCGGGCCGTGGCGAGGGCCTTCTCCTCGGGCACCAGACCGGCGACGTTGGCTCCGTGGTTCATGCCCGGCGCCGTGAGGACGTAGGAGTCACGCGCGCCGTGCCCGAGTCGGAAGGGTTCGGCACCCCACGGGTCGTTCTCCCCGTAGACGAACAGCATCTGGTCGGCGTTGTGCCGCACCCAGCGGTCGACGTCGCGCATCGCCCACGGTTCGAACCTCATGTCGATCGACCGGGGCACGAAGTTGCGCGGCGGCTGGTAGCCGTAGCGGATGTACTTCTTCTCGACGTGCGGGAAGTGGATCGTCGGCGCGCCCAGCTGCGTGCCCGCCTGGTAGTAGTACGGCGTGTACGGGGCGAGGCCCTGGTCCGTGTAGAAGGAGAAGCCGGAGATCGTGTCGACGGAGTTCCAGATTTCGTCGTCCGTCGCGTTCTCGGCGTCGGCCGGGATGCCGGCGCAGTCCTTCACGGTGCTGTACTGCCAGAAGCCCCAGACGTAGTCGAGGACGACGGCCTCGTACGCGCGGTCGAGGCTGCCGATGGTGTCGAAGGTGTAGCCGTTCTCGGCCGCGTACGCCTCGTACTTCTCCTTGAGCGGCGCCCGGCGCACCAGCGCCTCGCGCTGCACCCCGTTCAGCCGGTCGCGGCACTCCTCGGTGCCGACGCGCGCGAAGAAGCGGTCGTAGGCGGAGTCCTCGCGGTTCACCACGTCGTTGGGGGCGACGTAGGCGACGACGCCGTCCATGTCACGAGGGTAGAAACGCTCGTAGTAGGTGGCGGTCATGCCGCCCTTGGAGCCGCCGGTGGAGATCCAGTTCTCGGAGTAGATCCGCTTGAGCGCCTTGAAGATGCGGTGCTGGTCGCCGGCCGCCTGCCGGATGTCCAGCTTGGACCAGTCGGCCGGCTCGGGCCGGGACGGGGTGAAGTAGCGGTACTCCATGGAGACCTGGTTGCCGTCCACGATCTGGGTCGGCTCGCGGCGGCTCGGGTTCGTGGAGACGCTGTAGCCGCCGGTGTAGAAGACCGTCGGGCGGTTCACGTCCTTGTGCAGCACGGTGATCCGCTGCTGGAACGTGCCCTTGTGCGGGCGCCGGTGGTCGACCCGGCTGGGTGTAGTTGAGGACGAAGAAGCGGTAGCCGGTGTACGGCTTCTCCTCGATCAGGCTCATGCCCGGTATGGACAGCAGCCTGTCCTTGATGTCGACGGCCTTCGGCTCGGCGGCGGTGGCCGCGCCCGCCGTGCTGACGGTGCCCACGAGCACCACGAGCGCCAGCAGCCATCTGAGCGCCTTGCGCATGCACCCTCCCTGTGAAACAGATGTGCGCCGGAAGCTATCGGAGCAGGACACCCGCACACCAGGGGAGACGCGGAAGGAGTTGAGGAAGGAGTCGAGGAGACGGCCGCCGGGAGCCGGTTCAGCAGAGGATCCAGCCGGAGCCGGCCGAGCGCCCGGACACCGTGCCCTTCACCCGCACGCAGCGGGTACCGGCGTGCACGGTCACCGGCCCCGCCCGGTAGGCGAACCGCCCCGCGTCCACGACCGGCCGACCGCCGCGCGCCTGCGCACTGACGGACATCTGCCGCTTGGTACCGGGCTTTCTGGGGACGGTGACGGCACACACGTAGCCGCCGCGCTTGTGGACGAGGACGGACCCGGTGGCGAACTGCAGCGTGCGCACCTTGCGGCCCGGGCACGACGCGGCGGCCCGTGCCTCCTGCGGCACCGCGACGGCGAGCAGCCCGGCCACCGTCAGCACGGCCGTACCGAGCGCCAGCCGCCTGCGTATCCCAGCACCAGCCTGGCCCACCGCGGTCCCCTCCGCCTCCGTCGTACGGCGATCACCGACGTACGGGTGTACGGACGCGCGGCGGGTGCCGAATGGTTGCGCGAGTGTCAGTGCAGCGCGCCGACCGGCTCCTCCGGCTCGGCCGCGCCGACGAAGGTCCGCCACAGTCGCGCGTACCGTCCGTCGAGGGCCAGCAGCTCGTCGTGCGTGCCGTCCTCGGCGACCCGCCCACCGTCCATGACGACGACGCGGTCGGCGCGGGCGGCCGTGGTCAGCCGGTGCGCGACGACGAGCGTCGTACGGCGGCCCGCGATGCGGTCGGTGGCCTGGTTGACCTGTGCCTCGGTGGCCAGGTCCAGGGCCGCCGTCGCCTCGTCGAGGAGCAGTACGTCGGGGTCGACCAGCTCGGCCCGGGCCAGCGCGATCAGCTGCCGTTGTCCGGCGGAGAGGTTGCGGCCCCGTTCGGCGACCTCGTGGAGGTAGCCGCCCTCCAGCGTGGCGATCATCTCGTGTGCGCCGACCGCCCGCGCCGCCGCCTCCACCTGGGCGTCGGTGGCGTCCGGGCGGCCGTAGGCGATGGCGTCCCGGACGGTACCGGGGAAGAGGTACGCCTCCTGCGGGACGACGCCCAGGCGGTGCCTGTAGGAGGTGAGGTCGAGGGTGCGCAGGTCCTGCCCGTCGGCGGTCACCCGTCCACCCGTCGGGTCGTAGAACCGAGCGACCAGCTTGACCAGGGTCGACTTGCCCGCGCCGGTCTCGCCGACGAAGGCGACGGTCTGCCCGGCGGGGATGCGCAGGTCGATGCCGGTGAGTGCCGCGTCCGCCTCGTCGGCGCCCCCGTACTTGAAGTGCACGTCCTCGAAGGCGATCTCGCCTCGCAGGGACGCGACGTCGAGCGGCTTCTCGGAGGCCTTGGTCGAGGTCGGTTCCCGCAGCAGTTCCTGGATGCGGCCGAGGGAGACGGACGCCTGCTGGTAGCCGTCGAAGACCTGGGAGAGCTGCTGGACGGGCGCGAAGAACAGGTCGATGTAGAGCAGGTACGCCACCAGCGCGCCGGTCGTCAGCGTCGCGTTGTCGATCCGCGTGCCGCCGACGATCAGTACGGCGGCGGTGGCGGAGGAGGCCAGCAGCTGCACGAACGGGAAGTAGACCGAGATCAGCCACTGGCCCCGGATGCGGGCCTGCCGGTAGCTGTCGCTGCGTTCGGCGAACCGCCGCGCGCCGTCGTGCTCGCGCCCGAAGGCCTGCACGATCCGCAGCCCGGCCACCGACTCCTGGAGGTCGGCGTTGACCGAGGAGACCCGTTCCCGGGCCAGTTCGTACGCCTTCACGCTGGCCCTGCGGAAGAAGTAGGTGGCGACGATCAGCGGCGGCAGGGTCGCGAAGACGATCAGCGCGAGCTCCACGTCGATCACCAGCAGGGCGACCATGATGCCGAAGAAGGTGACGACCGAGACGAACGCGGTGACGAGTCCGGTCTGCAGGAACGTCGACAGCGCGTCCACGTCCGTCGTCATCCGGGTCATGATCCGGCCGGTCAGCTCGCGCTCGTAGTAGTCGAGGCCGAGCCGCTGGAGCTGGGCGAAGATCTTCAGCCGGAGCGAGTACAGGATCCGCTCCCCCGTCCGGCCGGTCATGCGGATCTCGCCGGTCTGCGCCGTCCACTGGGCGAGCACGGCGAGCAGGCCCAGCAGCGAGGCCGCCCAGACCGCGCCGATCGCGGTCTGGGTGACGCCCTCGTCGATGCCGTGCCGGATCAGCACCGGCAGCAGCAGGCCCATGCCGGCGTCCACGGCGACGAGGGCGAGGCTGACCAGCAGCGGGGTGCGGAAGCCGCGCAGCAGGCGGCGCAGGCCGTACGACTCCTCCGGCTCGACGGCCCGTGTCTCGTCGATGTCCGGGGTCCCGTCGGCCGGGGGCAGCGCGTCGACCTGGGCGAGCAGTTCCGGCGTGGCGGGGGTCCCGGCGAGAGCGGTGTCCTTGGGCACGCGGTCGCCGGTCCACAGCCGCGGGGTGAGGCCGCGCTCGGCGTCGAACTCGGCGTCCAGCTCGTCCCGTACCGAGGTGTCCTCGGCGGGTGCGGTGGGCCGGGCGTGTCCCGGGGACACTCCGCCCAGTTCGTCGGGGTCGGTGAGCAGGCGCCGGTAGAGGGCGGAGCGCTCCTGGAGCTCCTCGTGGGTGCCGAGGTCGGCGAGGCGGCCCCGGTCGAGAACGGCGACGCGGTCGGCGAGGTTCAGGGTGGAACGGCGGTGGGCGATGAGGAGCGTGGTGCGGCCCCGCATGACCTGCTTCAGCGCGTCGTGGATCTCGTGTTCGACGCGGGCGTCCACGGCGGACGTGGCGTCGTCGAGGACCAGCAGCCGGGGGTCGGTGAGGATCGCACGGGCCAGGGCGACACGCTGGCGCTGGCCGCCGGAGAGGGTCAGGCCGTGCTCGCCGACGGTGGTGTCGTAGCCGTCGGGCAGCTCGGTGATGAACCGGTGTGCCTGCGCGGCCCGGGCGGCGGTCACGATCTCCTCGTCGGTGGCGTCCGGACGGCCGTACGCGATGTTGCTGCGCACGGTGTCCGAGAAGAGGAAGGAGTCCTCGGGTACGAGCCCGATGGCGGCCCGCAGCGAGTCCAGGGTCAGCTCGCGCACGTCGTGGCCGCCGATGAGGACGGCGCCGCGCGTCACGTCGTAGAAGCGCGGCAGGAGCAGCGAGACCGTGGACTTGCCGGAACCGGAGGAGCCGACCACGGCGAGGGTCTCGCCCGCGCGGATCTCGAAGGAGAGGCCGTCCAGGACCGGCCTGCTCTTCCCCGAGTCCGGCCCCGTTCCGTAGTCGAAGGCGACGTCGTCGAACTCGACGGTCGCCGGAGCGTCGGCGGGCAGCTCCCTGGTGCCGTCCTCGATCCCGGGCTCGGTGTCGATCAGCTCCAGGACGCGCTCGGTGCCGGCGCGGGCCTGTTGGCCGACGGTGAGCACCATGGCGAGCATGCGGACCGGGCCGACGAGCTGGGCGAGGTAGGTGGAGAAGGCCACGAAGGTGCCGAGCGTGATGTTCCCGCGTACGGCCAGCCAGCCGCCGAGGGCGAGCATGGCGACCTGGCCGAGGGCGGGAACGGCCTGGAGCGCGGGGGTGTAGGTGGCGTTCAGCCTGATCGTCCGCAGCCGCCCGGCGAAGAGCCTGCGCCCGACCTCCCTGAGCTTCCCGGTCTCCTGCTCCTCCTGACCGAAGCCCTTCACGACACGTACGCCGCTCACCGAGCCGTCGACCACGCCCGCGACGGCGGCGGCCTGGGCCTGGGCGTACCAGGTGGCGGGGTGCAGGCGGGTGCGGCTGCGGCGGGCGATGAACCACAGCGCGGGGGCGACGGCGAGGGCGACGAGCGTGAGCGGCAGGGACAGCCACGCCATGATCACCAGAGAGATCAGGAAGAGCAGCACGTTCCCGATGGTCATCGGCAGCATGAACAGCAGGCTCTGGATCAGCTGGAGGTCACTGGTCGCCCGCCCGACGACCTGCCCCGTGGACAGTTCGTCCTGGCGCCGCCCGTCGAGCCGGGTGATCGTCCCGTACATGTCGGTGCGCAGGTCGTGCTGGACGTCGAGGGCGAGCCGTCCGCCGTAGTAGCGGCGGATGTAGGTGAGGGCGTAGACGACGACCGCGGCGCCTATGAGGAGACCGGCCCAGACGGCCATGTCCCTGGTCTTGTCGCCGATCACGTCGTCGATGATCACTTTGGTGATCAGCGGGACCAGGGCCATGACGGCCATGCCGCCCAGCGAGGCGCCGAGGGCGAGGACCACGTCCTTGGGGTAGCGCCAGGCGTAGCCCGCCAGTCGTCGTGCCCATCCCCGTTGCGCGTCCACGCCGTGCCCTCCGGTCGGTCGTCCTGCTCACCTGGTCTACCGGAAGCCTCCAACGCCTGCGAGCGGGGATTTCATCCCGCGGCGGCGAAGTTCACGGCGCGCCCGGCCCGGGTGGTCGGTGCCACGCGGAGCCCGGTGGGGCCGGGCGGGAGGGGAGAGCCGTGGCGGACGGTGACGCGTACCGGTGGGGGGCGGTTCTACGCGAGCACCCGCACCCGCTGCGGGTGCTCGCGGGCGAGGACGAGAAGCCGGACGCGGCACGCTCCGAGGCCGCGAAGCGGCCACGGACCGTCTTCGTGCACCGGCTGGGGAGGACGTACCGGCACCTGGGCACGGCCAAGCGCCGGGGCACGGCGTACGCGGACGCGGCGGCCGAGGTGCTCCCGTCATGCCCTCGATGTCGTCGAGGGCACGGGCGTTGGCGGGAGTTCGGTGGATAGTCGCCGCGGAATCCTGGAAGGATGCCCTCATGGTGCTTCAGGTGGGGGCCAAGGCGCAAGAAGAGACGAGATGAGCTACGAGGTTCGGCCGAGTCGGTGGTGGCGCTGAACAAGGGGGATGACCCGGCCGCTGTGGGGCTGTTGCTGTTCTACGCCGCCGAATGCGGCCTCAAGGAACGCCTTCTGGTCCGCAGGGGGCTTCGCGACACCAACGGTCTGGAACCCACCCACGACCTCCGCAGGCTTGCCAAAGAGCTGAATCTCCCCCGGGCCCTGGACGAGCTGCTCAGCAAGCTCCGCAGTTGCCGATTGCACGCGCCCGCAGGCACGTCCGTCGCTTTGGCGGACCTCCATCAGGCGTGGCGTTATGGTGCGAAGCTTGACGGGACCGACGAGAAGGAAGCGACGGAAGCCCTCCGGGCGCTGATCACGTGGTGCGAGCGAGACTAAGGGCTAGGAGAGTACAAGGCCGTGGCCGGATTGCTGGACCTGGAAGGGCTGACGCCCCCGGAACACCTGTTCACCTGGGTGGACGTCGATGAGCATCTGTCGGCCCTGGCCGCTGACGACCGCTGGCCCGAATGGCTCCGAGCGGCGGACGGCTGGTGGGACGGCCTGGAACTCGTCGTCTCCTGTGACACGCGAGCCGAGGTGGCGAAAAGCTGGCTGGACGAGGTCTTCGGGACAGGATCGACCGAATGGCATGACGGCACCCTCATGCTCCAGCTTGACGACCCGCGAACCCCCGACTTCACCGGCATTCCCGTCATCCTCAGTCCCGAGCCGGAGAACGCGGACCAGCCGCGCCGCCTCCCCCTGCTCCGGGAGAAGCACATCACTGCCCAGTTGGCGCACCCACTGGAGCGTCCACTCGCAAAGCACTTCCCCGGGGACGTGCAGATCCTGGCGTTCCACTCCTTCAAGGGCGGGGTGGGCCGCACCGTGCACGCCGTCGCCATGGCCGAGACGATCGCCCGCAGAGGCGGCAACGTCCTGCTGATCGACTCGGACCTGGAGGCACCGGGCATCACATGGATGCACAGGGCCCAGGGCGGACAGCTCGACTTCTCGTACGAGGACCTGATCGCCCTGCTTCAGGGGTCAGAGGACGGAGGCTGGTCCGCAGCCGTCGACATCGCGGCCGCGTATCTCCCGAACCAGCAGGTCGGACGATTCGTGAGCGGAGGGCGGGTGACCGTGGTCCCCACTACCAGGCGGACGCACTTGGGCCCACCGCGCATCGAGCCGGCAGATCTGCTGACGCCCGGGCGCTCCCCGTACTTCCTGACGGAGGCACTCGCCGCTCTCGCCGTACGGACCGGAGCGGACACCGTGGTCCTGGACCTGCGCGCCGGGGCGTCCGAACTCTCCGCCCCCGTGCTGCTCGACCCGCGCGTGCAGCGTGTCTTCGTCACCACGCTCAGCCATCAGTCCCTCGAAGGTACCAAAACGCTGCTGCGGCAACTGGGGCGTCGAGCCCCTGCCCTGGAGGGTACCGATCCGCCAAGCTCCGTGATCATTACCCAGTATCGGCAAGACGTGCACGAAGCCCAGGCCGAACAGGCGCGGGCCGAGTTGAGTGACGCGCTTCTCTCCTCGTTGCGCCCGCTGGAGACAGCCACGGAGACGGACCCCGGCGACACGGCCGAGGTGGACACCGACATCCTCTCCCGACCTCTGCTCAGCCCCTTCCGGGAAGAGCTGCTCGCGCTTCCCTCATCATGGGACGCAGTGCTGCGAGTGCTTGAGAGCTGCAAACTGTCCGATGTCCTGGACTCGATCGTGCCCGCGCCCGTCCCCATCCCTCAGCCGGATACGGCCGAGAGCCGGCCGGAGGTGGACTACGCGGAACTGCGCCAACGCCTCGCCGACACCGCGCAACCGCTCATCTACGCCGAGCGCAAGGGCATGTCGTCCGCGAGCGGCTTCCTCGCCACAGATCCGCTGCGGCGATTGCTGGGAGACCACCGCACAGACCCTCCCCTGGCTCTCGTTGTCGGTGCCAAGGGGGCCGGCAAGACGTTCATGTACGCAAAGGCGTGCGCGGCCAGGACGTGGAGCGCGTTCGCGGAACAGTCAGGCATCAAGGACGTGAGCCTGACGCTGCCCGTGGTACCCGTGTTGGAATCGGACAACCTCGACAACGACGATCTGACGACTCAGGATCTCAGGGACGCGTTCGCCGCCTCGCACGGCGCTCCGGTCGAGGAGACCGGGAGTTCGCAGGAGATCAAGGACCGGCTGAGGGAAGGCCTTTCCCGTCTCGGTGCCGAAGACGAGATCGGGTGGCGGCACCTGTGGCTGGAGTGCCTGGCCATCGCCGCCGGAGTACCTCCCAAAGAGGGCCGAGACGCGGAAGCCTCACTCACGGAACTCAGTAGGCGGTCACGAGCGGTGTTCGTCGTGGACGGGCTCGAAGATCTGCTGCAATCGCTGAATACGGAGGTCAAGCGGACCGCGTTGCGTGTGCTGCTGATCGATGTGCTCGCCTGGCTGCGCTCGCTGCGGGGGCGCCCGCTCGGACTCGTCGTCTTCGTGCGCCGAGACCTGGTGAAGAGAGCCGTCCACCAGAACAGTGAGCAACTACTCGCTCGCTACGAGCCCTACGCACTGCGCTGGAACAAGGAGGAGGCTCTCCGGCTGGCACTCTGGGTCACCGCTCACGCCGACGCCCTGCCCACGCCCATGGCCGAGTCCGAGATCGCAGAGCTCTCCTACGACGCGCTCGTGGACGCTCTCATCCCTGTATGGGGGTGGAAGATGGGAACGGAGAAGTCCAAGGAGGCCCGCTCCCACCTCTGGGTGCCGGCGGCTCTCGGTGACTTCAAGGACCAGGTCCAGGCCCGGGACGTCGTGGTGTTCCTGGCCCAGGCAGCACGTCAGTCGATCCCACAGGTGTCCTGGGAGGACCGCGTACTCGTGCCGAGCGCCATGAGGAAGGCCCTGCTCGAATGCAGCAGGGTCAAGATCAGTGCGATTCAGGACGAGAGCCAGGAGATCGGTGACCTGCTGAGCAGGCTCCAACAGGTCCGCGAACCCGTTACCGTTCCCTTTTCCCTCGACGAGGTGGGGCTCAACGTGACCGAAGCCGACTTCCTCGTTGACTCGGGCGTCTTCGCTCGAGGTAACGACGGCCGGTACTGGGTGGCCGAGATCTATCGGCACGGCCTGGGGTTCGGCAGCGAGCGGAGGGCCAAGGTGCTCTGGCGAAGGTGAGGCGGCCTCGGTCGTGACGCCGCATCGCCGGGTTTCCCCGGAGGCGATGACTGCGGCACGAGAGGATTCCACCTCGCGGGCGGAAGACATGTCGGCCATATACCCGTTGGACCCGTCGGACGTCGCCTGACCACCAACACCCCCGGCACACCCGGTACTTGAGTCACAGCACCCTCTAGCCACCCCTGCCGGTGAGCGCCGTCACGGAATCGTCACCCTCCGTACACCCACCTCCCACGTGTCCATGTCACGCTCGTTGAACCGCTCCATTCAACACGCGTAGATCGGACACCCCACATGCTCGCGATACGCATACGGCGCCGGAAAGCGGTGGCCCTTGCCACGGCCGCCGTCCTGGCCGGCCTCGCCGCCCCCTCCCTGAGCGCGACTGAGGCCACGGCGACGACGTCCACGGCGACAGCCACGGCCTCGGACTACGACTCGACGTACTACAAGGACGCGGTCGGCAAGACGGGCGCCGACCTCAAGTCCTCGCTCCACACGATCATCAGCGACCAGACGAAGCTCTCGTACTCGGCGGTCTGGGACGCGTTGAGGACCACCGACCAGGACCCGGCCGACAGCGGCAACGTGATCCTGCTCTACTCGGGCCTCTCCCGCAGCAAGTCGCTGAACGGCGGCGACAGCGGCGACTGGAACCGGGAGCACGTGTGGGCCAAGTCCCACGGCGACTTCGGCACCTCCACCGGTCCCGGCACCGACATCCACCACCTGCGCCCCGAGGACGTCCGGGTCAACAGCGTCCGGGGCAACAAGGACTTCGACAACGGCGGCGACGGTTTCACCGACGGCGGCGGCAGCCTCACCGACTCCGACTCCTTCGAACCCCGTGACGCCGTCAAGGGCGACGTGGCCCGCATGATCTTCTACATGGCGGTCCGCTACGAGGGCGGCGACGGCTGGGCCGACCTGGAGGTCAACGGCAGCGTCGACAACGGCAGCAGCCCGTACATCGGCAAGCTCTCCGTACTGAAGGCGTGGAACGACGAGGACCCGCCGGACGCCTTCGAGGAGCGCCGCAACCAGGTCATCTACGACTCCTACCAGCACAACCGCAACCCGTTCGTCGACCACCCGGAGTGGGTCGAGGCGATCTGGTAGGCGGTCAGCCCAGGTGTGTCGGCGCGAACATGCGCAGGACGGCGGGGAGGACGACGACCGACGGGCCCGGTGCGGCCAGCGCCTTCGCCAGGTCCGCCTCCAGGGCCTTTGGTGACGTGCGTACGCCCGGCACACCGAAGGACTCCGCCAGTGCCACGTAGTCGGGGCGGGTCAGTTCCGTCCCCGTCGGCTGCCCGAAGGCGTCCGTCATGTACTCGCGCAGGATGCCGTAGCCGCCGTCGTCGACGATGAGCCAGGTGACGTTCAGGTCGTACTGGCGGGCGGTGGCCAGTTCGGCGACGGAGTACAGGGCGCCACCGTCGCCGGACACCGCGAGGACGGGGTGCGTGGGATCGGCGGCCGCCGCTCCCAGCGCCGCCGGGAAGCCGTAGCCGAGGCCGCCGGCGCCCTGGGCCGAGTGCATGGTGTTGGGGGCCTCGGCGTCGAAGGCCGACCACGCCCAGTAGGTCAGGACGGTCATGTCCCAGAAGGACGGGGCGCGGGCCGGGAGGGCCCCTCGAACGGCCGCCAGTACGTTCTGTTCCAGGGTGAGCTCCTGGGCGGCGATGCGTTCGCGGACCCGGCCCAGGACCGTGCGTACGCGCTCCGGGGCGGTGGGGTCGGTGCGCTCCTCCACCGTCTCCAACAGCGCCTGGAGGGCGAGGCGGGCGTCGGCGTGGATGCCGAGGGCCGGGTGGTTGGACTCGAGCTTGCCGAGGTCGGCCTCGATCTGGACGATCCGGCCGCGCGGCTTGAACGTGTGGTAGTTCGAGGAGAGTTCGCCGAGACCGGAGCCGACGACCAGGAGAGCGTCGGCGTCCTCCAGGAAGTCCGTCGTGTGGCGGTCCTCCAGCCAGGACTGGAGGGACAGGGGGTGGGTCCACGGGAACGCGCCCTTGCCGCCGAAGGTCGTGACGACGGGGGCCCGGAGCCGCTCCGCCAGTTGCCGCAGCTTCTTCGACGCGTCCGCGCGTACCACTCCCCCGCCCGCGATGATCACGGGACGTTCCGCGCGCGACAACAGGTCGGCGGCGACCGCCGTCAGTTCGGGGCGCGGGGGCAGTTCCTCGGGGAAGGTGTCGCCGCCCGTCACCACCGGGACCGACGCCGGGGCCGACAGGACGTCCTGCGGGATCTCCACCCACACCGGGCCGTGCGGGACGGTCAGCGCCGACGTCCACGCCTCGGCGATCGCGGACGGGATCTGGGACTGGGCGCGGACCGTGTGGACGGACTTCACCACGCCCCGGAAGGACGCCGCCTGGTCCGGGAGTTCGTGCAGGTAGCCGCGGCGGCCGCCGCCCAGGCCGGCCTTCGGGACCTGGCTGCTGATCGCCAGTACGGGAGCGGAGGCCGCGCGTGCCTCCTGGAGCGCGGCCAGGGAGGTGAGGGCTCCCGGGCCGGTGGACAGCAGCAGCGGGGCCGCCTCACCGGTGATCCGGCCGTACGCGTCCGCCGCGAACCCGGCGTTGTTCTCCACTCGCAGGCCGATGTAGCGCAGGTCGGAGCGGCGCAGCGCGTCGAACACGCCGAGGGCGTGCTGGCCGGGCAGGCCGAAGACGGTGGTCGCGCCGAGCGAGGCCAGGGTCTCCACGACCAGGTCCCCGCCGTGGCGGCCGCCGGGAGGGTTCAGCGCGGCCTCCGTCTGGGCGGCGGTCGGACGGAGCACCAGGTCGTGGTCGTGGGTCACTTCGAGGCCTTCTCCTGGGCGATCTGGCGGGACATGATCGTGGTCAGTTCGTAGGCGGTGTGGGACGCCGCCACCGACGTGATCTCCGCGTGGTCGTACGCGGGGGCCACCTCGACGACGTCGGCCGACACCAGGTTGCAGGATGCCAGGCCGCGCAGGATCTCCAGCAGTTCGCGGGAGGTCATGCCGCCGGCCTCGGGGGTGCCGGTGCCGGGGGCGTGGGCCGGGTCCAGGCAGTCGATGTCGATGGAGATGTAGAGGGGACGGTCGCCGATGCGCTGCCGGAGCTGGTCCGCGACCTCGTCGGCGCCGCGGCGGTAGACGTCGGCGGAGGTGACGATGCCGAAACCCATCTTCTCGTCGTCGGTGAGGTCCTGCTTGCCGTACAGGGGGCCTCGGGTGCCGACATGGGAGAGGGCGGAGGTGTCGAGGATGCCCTCCTCGACGGCGCGGCGGAAGGGCGTGCCGTGGGTGTACTCGGCGCCGAAGTAGGTGTCCCAGGTGTCCAGGTGGGCGTCGAAGTGGAGCAGGGCGACCGGGCCGTGCTTCCTGGCCACCGAGCGGAGCAGCGGCAGAGCGATGGTGTGGTCGCCGCCCAGGGTCATCAGGCGGGCGCCGGTGCCGAGGAGGTCGTCGGCGGCGGCCTCGACGGTCTCGACGGCCTCGTTGATGTTGAAGGGGTTCACGGCGATGTCACCGCCGTCCGCGACCTGGGCGAGGGCGAAGGGGGAGGCGTCCTGGGCCGGGTTGTAGGGGCGCAGCAGACGCGACGCCTCCCGGATGGCGTTGCCGCCGAAGCGGGCGCCCGGCCGGTAGGAGACGCCCGAGTCGAACGGCACGCCCACCACGGCGACGTCGGCGGTGCCCACCTCGTCCAGGCGGGGCAGCCGGGCGAAGGTCGCGGGACCGGCGTACCGGGGGACGCGGGAGGAGTCGACGGGGCCGCGGGGCGTCTCGTTGCTGCTCATGTACTGCCTTCCTTCTTACGCTTCGTCGCGTATGTACTGCTGCCGTCCGACTCTACTGGTGAGCGAGCAGCGCCGGTGAGGACCGGTTTGCCGGGGCCGTCCGTACCGCGGCCGCCGGTCCGGGTCGCAGACTAGGGGGCTGACGTGCGGCTGCACATGTACGTTCCGTCCATACGCCTCCTCGGGACCGGAGGAAACGTCCATGACGCCGACCGGAAGGGTGACCCACGTCCCAGCGTGGGACATGCCCGAGACGCCGACCGGCGGCTGCCTCACAATGGAGCCATGCCGATACCCGGGACACCCAGCCGCGCCGAACTCGCCGAACACCTCGTCAGTACACGTATCGCGGGCGACGTCGCCACTCCCCGTGAGAACAACCTCTCCCACTACCGGAAGCTGGCGAACGGCGACCGTCACTTCTGGCTCGGCCTGGAGCTGGGCGACCGCTGGAGTGACGAGCAGGACGTGCTCGCGGTGATGGCGGAGCGGGTCGGCGTCAACGACGACCCCGAATACCGGTACGGCCAGGACACCATCGACCCCGAGCTGACCGTGGCCGCGCTGGAACGCATGGCCGGGCGGCTGCGCAAGGCGGCCGACGGCGGGCAGCGGGTGCTGTTCGCGACCGGTCACCCGGGCGGCCTGCTCGACGTGCACCGCGCCACGGCCGACGCGCTGCGCACCGCCGGCTGCGAGATCGTCGTGATCCCGGAGGGGCTGACGACGGAGGAGGGATACGTCCAGCAGTTCGCGGACGTGGCCGTGCTGGAGCACGGGGCCTCGCTGTGGCACACCCACTCCGGTGAACCGATGAAGGCCATCCTGACAGGTCTCGAGCGTGCGGGCCGTCCGCTGCCCGACCTGGTGGTCGCCGACCACGGCTGGGCCGGTTACGCGGCTCAGCACGGCCTCGACTCCGTCGGCTACGCGGACTGCAACGACCCGGCGCTCTTCCTCGCCGAGTCGGAGGGCACCCTCCAGGTCGCGGTGCCGTTGGACGACCACGTGGTCAGCCCGCGCTACTACGACCCGATGACGGCGTATCTGCTGACGGAGGCGGGGCTGAAGTAGCCCGGCCGGCCCGGACGACCCCGTCGGCCCGTCAGGGCCACGGGTTCAGTCCCTCCGAGCGGCGCTGCGCGAACCCGGGCGTCGGGTCCAGATAGACCCGGCGCACCACCGGGAACTCCTCCCGCAGCCGCTGCTCGGCCCGCTCGCACGCCCACTCGATCTGCGCGGCCGTCGCCACGTCCCGGAAGTCGACCTTGGCGGCGACCAGCGCCTCCCGCGGGCCCTGCAGCAGGGTGGTCAGTTCCAGTACGGCCTCGATGTGCTCGACGGCCACCAGTTCCGCCCGGATCCGGTCGCGCACGGTACGGGGCAGCGGGCGGCCGATGAGGAACTCGGCGTTGGAACGGCCGAGCACCCAGGCGACGTACAGCAGTAGGACGCCGATACAGAGCGAGGCGACGCCGTCCCAGACGCCGGAGCCGGTGAGCTGCCCGCCGAGCAGGCCGCCCGCGGCCAGCAACAGCCCGGCGAGGGCGGCGGAGTCCTCCATGACGACCGCCTTCACGGCGGTGTCGGGGGTGCGGCGCAGGTAGCGGCCGAAGGGCACCTTGTAGTGACGGGCCTCGCCGCGCGCCTGTTTCAGGCCGGTGCGCAGGGAGTAGCCCTCCAGGAGGAAGGCGACGGCCAGGACGACGTACGCGATCAGCGGGTCGCCGGGTTCCTCGCGGTGGGTGAGGGCGTGGACGCCGTCGTAGAGGGCGAAGACCGCGCCGCCGACGAAGGTGGCGACGGCGGCGAGCAGCGCCCAGATGTAGCGCTCGGGGCCGTGGCCGAGGGGGTGGTCCTCGTCGGCGGGGCGGGTGCTGCGTTTGAGGGAGGTCAGCAGCAGGACCTCGGTGACGGTGTCGGCGACCGAGTGCGCGGCCTCCGACAGCATCGCGCTGGAACCACTGAGGACGCCGGCCACCGCCTTGGCGATGGCGATGCCCAGATTGGCGAGAGCGGCGACGATCACCGTGAAGGTACTGTCGCCGCCGCCGTTCGTCGCATGCCGTTCGCGTGCAGTCTCCGCCATGCCCCTCAGTGTTCCCGAGGGACGCGGACCACGCCTTCCTGGATGACCGAGAGGGCGAGCCGCCCGTCCTGGGTGTAGATGCGGGCCTGGCCGAGGCCCCTGCCGCCGGACGCGGACGGCGACTCCTGGTCGTACAGCAGCCACTCGTCGGCGCGGAAGGGCCGGTGGAACCACATCGCGTGGTCCAGGGAGGCCCCGACGACGTCGCCGACGGCCCAGCCGCCGCGGCCGTGCGCGAGCAGGACCGAGTCGAGGAGGGTCATGTCGGAGACATAGGTGGCGAGGACGACGTGCAGGAGGGGGTCGTCGGTGAGTTTGCCGTTGGTGCGGAACCACACCTGGGAGTGGGGTTCGCGCGGGGTGCCGAAGTCGCCGAAGGGCGGGTCGTCGACGTGGCGCAGGTCGACGGCCGCGCGGGCCTCGAGGAAGCGTTCGACGGTCTCGGCGGGCAGATGCGGGTAGCTCCGCAGCCGGTGCTCGCCGGTGGGGAGGGTCGCCGGGTCCGGGGCTGGCGGCATCGGGGCCTGGTGGTCGAGGCCCTCCTCGTACGTCTGGAAGGACGCCGACAGACCGAAGATCGGCTTGCCGTGCTGGACGGCGACCACGCGGCGGGTGGTGAAGGAGCGGCCGTCGCGCAGGCGGTCGACGTTGTAGACGATGGGGGCGCCGGGATCGCCGGGGCGCAGGAAGTACGCGTGCAGGGAGTGCGCGTGCCGGTCGGCGGGGACCGTGCGCCCGGCGGCGACCAGGGCCTGGGCGGCCACCTGCCCGCCGAAGACCCGGGGGACGACGGCGGAGCGGGAGTGGCCGCGGAAGATGTCCTCCTCGATCCGCTCGAGGTCGAGCAGGTCGAGGAGGGACTGGAGTGCTTCGCTCATGCCCTGAGGGTTACAGGCCCATGTTCTTGGCGATGATCATCTTCATGACCTCGCTGGTGCCGCCGTAGATGCGGTTGACGCGGTTGTCCGCGTACAGGCGGGCGATCGGGTACTCGTTCATGTAGCCGTAGCCGCCGTGGAGCTGGAGGCAGCGGTCGATGACGCGGTGGGCGACCTCGGTGCAGAACAGCTTGGCACTGGCGGCCTCGGCGGGCGTGAGCTCGCCGACGTCCAGGGCCTCGGTCGCGCGGTCGGCGACGGCCTCGGCGGCGTCCACCTCGGCCTGGCAGGCGGCCAGCTCGAACTTGGTGTTCTGGAAGTGGGCGACCGGCTTGCCGAAGACGGTGCGCTCCTGGACGTACTGCGTGGCGAAGCGGACGGCGGCGGCGGCCTGCGCGTAGGCGCCGTAGGCGATGCCCCAGCGCTCGGAGGCGAGGTTGTGGCCGAGGTAGGAGAAGCCCTTGTTCTCCTCGCCGAGGAGGTCCTCGACGGGGACCTTGACGTCGACGAAGGCGAGCTCGGCGGTGTCGGAGGTGCGCAGGCCCAGCTTGTCCAGCTTGCGGCCCACCGAGTAGCCCTCGGACTTGGTGTCCACGGCGAACAGGGAGATGCCGTGGCGGCGGTCCTCGGCCGTGGGGGCGTCGGTGCGGGCGCAGACGATCACCTTGTCGGCGTGCACGCCGCCGGTGATGAAGGTCTTGGCGCCGTTGAGGACGTAGTGGGTGCCGTCCTCGGAGAGCTTGGCGGTGGACTTCATGCCCGCGAGGTCGGAACCGGTGCCCGGCTCCGTCATCGCGATGGCCCACATCTCCTCGCCGGTGACGAACTTCGGCAGGTAGCGCTTCTTCTGCTCGTCGGTGGCCAGCATGTTGATGTAGGGCAGCGCGAGCAGCACGTGCACGCCGGAGCCGCCGAACTGGACGCCCGCGCGGGCGGTCTCCTCGTAGAGGACCGCCTCGAACTTGTGGCTGTCCATGCCGGCGCCGCCGAACTCCTCGGGCACGTTGATGCCGAAGATGCCCAGCTCACCGAGCTTGTAGTAGAAGTCGCGCGGCGCCTGGCCCGCGGCGAACCACTCGTCGTAGACGGGGACGACCTCGGCCTCGATGAAGGCGCGGATGGTCTCCCGGAACGCCTCGTGGTCCTCGTTGAACACCGTACGGCGCACCGCGCCACCTCCAGGGTACGAATCTAAGCGCTTGCTCAGACTTCACCGTACCGGCGGGTAGGGAGGGGCGTCCAGGGTCGGCGGTACGTAACCCTCGTCACTCCCCGCACCGCTCCCCGGCCACCGCCTCGAACGCCCCGCGCGCCATCCGGTGCAGCAGCGACGCCGTCACCGCGCGGCCCGGCAGGGAACCGGGACGGCCCAGGTGCGGGGTCGAGTTCAGGAGGCCGAAGACCGAGTGGACCGCGGAGCGGGCGGCGGGCTCGGCGATCGCCGGGTAGACCTGGCGGAGCACCCCGACCCACAGCTCCACGTACTGCCGCTGCAACTGCCGCACCGTCTTGCGGTCGGCGTCCCGGAGGCGGTCGAGCTCACGGTCGTGCAGGGTGATGAGCGGGCGGTCGTCGAGCGCGAAGTCGATGTGCCCCTCGATGAGCGAGTCGAGGACCGCCTCGGAGCCGGTCGCCTCACCGGCCTCCGCAAGCCGCCGCTTCGCCCCGGTCAGCAGCGAGTCACTGATCCCGACGAGCAGCTCGGTGAGCATCGCGTCCTTGCCGGCGAAGTGCCGGTAGAGGCCGGGACCGCTGATGCCGACCGCGGCGCCTATCTCGTCGACGCCGACGCCGTGGAAGCCGCGCTCGGCGAAAAGCCGGGCGGCCTCCTTGAGGATCTGCTCGCGGCGGGTGGGGGCGTCGGTTCTCGTGGCCATGAAGTCGATTCTAGACAGAGGGGTTAGCGCTCGTTAACCTGAAGGGAATGCGTTAACGCTCATTAACAGATCGACCGATCGACCGAGTGACCGATCGACCACCAGGTGAGGGGACCGCGGGATGCACGAGGCACCGGAGCTGACGACGGCGGCGGATCCCGCGTCGGAGGCCTTTCGGGCCAACGAGGAGGCGCACCGCGTCCTCGTGGAGGAGCTGCGCGCCAAGCTCGCGGCGGCCCGGCTCGGCGGCGGCGAGCGGGCCCGGGCCCGGCACACCGCGCGCGGCAAGCTGCTGCCGCGCGACCGCGTGGACACGCTGCTCGATCCGGGCTCGCCGTTCCTGGAGCTGGCGCCGCTCGCGGCCGACGGACTCTACGACAGGCAGGCCCCGGCCGCCGGCGTCATCGCCGGGATCGGCCGGGTCGGCGGCCGGGAGTGCGTGATCGTCGCCAACGACGCCACCGTCAAGGGCGGCACGTACTACCCGATGACCGTGAAGAAGCACCTGCGGGCGCAGGAGGTGGCGCTGGAGAACCGGCTGCCGTGCCTGTATCTCGTGGACTCCGGGGGCGCCTTCCTGCCGATGCAGGACGAGGTCTTCCCGGACCGCGAGCACTTCGGGCGGATCTTCTACAACCAGGCCCGGATGTCGGGCGCGGGCATCCCGCAGATCGCGGCCGTCCTCGGCTCCTGCACGGCGGGCGGGGCGTACGTCCCGGCGATGAGCGACGAGGCGGTGATCGTCCGCGGGCAGGGCACGATCTTCCTGGGCGGCCCGCCGCTGGTGAAGGCGGCCACCGGCGAGGTGGTCACGGCGGAGGAGCTGGGCGGCGGCGAGGTCCACTCGCGGGTGTCCGGGGTGACCGACCACCTGGCCGAGGACGACGCGCACGCGCTGCGGATCGTGCGGCAGATCGTCTCCACGCTGCCCACGCGGGGTCCGCTGCCCTGGGGCGTCGAGCCGGCCGTCGAGCCGAAGGTGGACCCTCGGGGGATGTCCGGCGCCGTGCCGGTCGACTCCCGCACCCCCTACGACGTCCGCGAGATCATCGCGCGGGTGGTGGACGGCTCCCGGTTCGCCGAGTTCAAGTCCGAGTACGGGCAGACCCTCGTCACCGGCTTCGCGCGCATCCACGGCCACCCGGTGGGGATCGTCGCCAACAACGGCATCCTGTTCTCCGAGTCGGCCCAGAAGGGCGCCCACTTCGTCGAACTGTGCGACCAGCGCGGCATCCCTCTGGTGTTCCTGCAGAACATCTCCGGGTTCATGGTCGGCCGGGACTACGAGGCCGGGGGCATCGCCAAGCACGGCGCCAAGATGGTGACGGCGGTGGCGTGCACGCGCGTGCCCAAGCTGACGGTCGTCGTCGGCGGGTCCTACGGCGCGGGGAACTACTCGATGTGCGGGCGGGCGTACTCGCCGCGGTTCATGTGGATGTGGCCGGGCGCCAAGATCTCCGTCATGGGCGGCGAGCAGGCCGCGTCCGTGCTGGCCACGGTCAAGCGGGACCAGCTGGAGGGGCGGGGGGAGGAGTGGCCGGCCGAGGAGGAGGAGACCTTCAAGGCGCCGATCCGCGCGCAGTACGAGCACCAGGGGAACGCCTACTACGCGACCGCCCGCCTGTGGGACGACGGGGTGATCGAGCCCGCCGACACCCGGCAGGTGCTGGGTCTGGCCCTGACCGCGTGTGCCAACGCGCCACTGGGCGAGCCCCGGTTCGGCGTCTTCCGGATGTGAGGAGGGGACTTCGATGGGAAGCGCGATGGGGAGCTTGATGTTCGACACGGTACTGGTGGCCAACCGCGGTGAGATCGCGGTGCGTGTCATCCGGACTCTGCGCTCGATGGGCGTGCGCTCGGTGGCGGTCTTCTCCGACGCCGACGCGGACGCGCGGCACGTGCGGGAGGCCGACGAGGCGGTACGGATCGGCCCGGCGCCCGCGGCGGAGAGCTATCTGTCCGTCGAGCGGCTGCTGGAGGCCGCCGCCCGCACCGGTGCACAGGCCGTCCACCCCGGGTACGGCTTCCTCGCCGAGAACGCCGGTTTCGCGCGGGCCTGCGAGGAGGCGGGGCTGGTCTTCATCGGACCGTCGGCCGACGCCATCGCCCTGATGGGCGACAAGATCCGCGCCAAGGAGACGGTGCGGGCGGCCGGGGTGCCGGTGGTACCGGGCAGCAGTGGCAGCGGGCTGACGGACGCGCAGCTCGCGGACGCGGCCCGCGAGATCGGGACGCCGGTGCTGCTGAAGCCGTCGGCCGGTGGTGGCGGCAAGGGCATGCGGCTGGTGCGGGACGCGGCCGTGCTCGCCGACGAGATCGCCGCCGCCCGCCGCGAGGCCCGCGCCTCCTTCGGCGACGACACGCTGCTGGTGGAGCGGTGGATCGACCGGCCCAGGCACATCGAGATCCAGGTCCTGGCCGACGGCCACGGGAACGTCGTGCACCTGGGCGAGCGCGAGTGCTCGCTGCAACGCCGCCACCAGAAGATCATCGAGGAGGCGCCGAGCGTGCTCCTCGACGAGGCGACCCGCGCCGCGATGGGCGAGGCGGCCGTGCAGGCGGCGCGCTCGTGCGGCTACCGGGGCGCGGGCACGGTGGAGTTCATCGTGCCGGGCGAGGACCCCTCCCAGTACTTCTTCATGGAGATGAACACCCGCCTCCAGGTCGAGCACCCGGTGACCGAGCTGGTCACGGGCCTGGACCTGGTGGAGTGGCAGCTGCGGGTGGCGGCGGGCGAGGAGCTGGGGTTCGCGCAGGAGGACGTGCGGCTGACCGGGCACGCGGTCGAGGCCCGGCTGTGCGCGGAAGACCCGGCCCGCGGCTTCCTCCCCTCCGGCGGAACGGTGCTGCTGCTGCACGAGCCGGACGGCGACGGGGTGCGCACCGACTCCGGGCTCAGCGAGGGCGGCGAGGTCGGCAGCCTCTACGACCCGATGCTGTCCAAGGTGATCGCGTACGGCCCCGACCGCGCCACCGCCCTGCGCAAGCTCCGCGCGGCCCTCGCCAGGACGGTCACGTTGGGCGTGCAGACCAACGCCGGGTTTCTGCGCCGGCTGCTCGCGCACCCGGCGGTGGTGGCGGGCGAGCTGGACACCGGGCTGGTGGAGCGGGAGGTCGACGGCCTGGTGGCCACCGGCGTACCGGAGGAGGTGTACGAGGCGGCGGCGGCCGTACGGCTGGACGCGCTGCGTCCGCGCGGGGACGGCTGGACCGATCCGTTCTCCGTGCCGAGCGGGTGGCGCATGGGCGGCGAGCCGAAGCCCGTCACCTTCCACCTGCGGGTCACCGATCCGGTGGAACACACCCCGCGAGGCACGCACACCGTCACCGAGGACCGGGTGTCGGTGACCCTGGACGGCGTCCGGCACACCTTCCGGCGCGCCGCCGACTGGCTGGGCCGGGACGGAGACGCCTGGCAGGTGCGCGACCACGACCCGGTCGCCGCCTCGCTCACGGGCGCCGCCCACGCGGGCGCCGACTCGCTGACCGCGCCGATGCCGGGCACGGTGACAGTGGTGAAGGTCGCCGTCGGCGACGAGGTGAGTGCGGGGCAGAGCCTGCTGGTCGTGGAGGCGATGAAGATGGAGCACGTCATCTCCGCCCCGCACGCCGGCACGGTCGCCGAGCTGGACGTGGCGCCGGGCACGACGGTCGCCATGGACCAGGTGCTGGTGGTCATCACACCCGACGACGACGGGACGGAGGAGACGACGTGAACGCCCCCGAACCGGGCCTGCCCATGACCGTACCGGCGGGCGGCATGCCCGCCCGCGTCCGGATCCACGAGGTCGGCGCGCGCGACGGCCTGCAGAACGAGAAGGCGACCGTCCCGGCGGTGGTGAAGGCGGAGTTCGTCCGCCGCCTGGCCGGTACGGGTCTGACCACCATCGAGGCGACGAGCTTCGTGCACCCCAGGTGGGTGCCCCAGCTGGCGGACGCGGAGGAGCTGTTCCCGGCGGTCGCGGACCTGCCGGTCGACCTCCCCGTCCTGGTGCCGAACGAACGCGGCCTCGACCGGGCCCTGGCGCTCGGCGCCCGCCGCGTCGCGGTCTTCGCCAGCGCCACGGAGTCCTTCGCCAGGGCCAACCTGAACCGCACGCTGGACGAGGCCCTGGCCATGTTCGAGCCGGTGGTGGCGCGGGCGAAGGCGTCGGACGTCCACGTCCGCGGCTACCTGTCGATGTGCTTCGGCGACCCGTGGGAGGGCGCGGTCCCCGTCGAGCAGGTGGTGAAGGTCTGCCGGGCCCTGCTGGACATGGGCTGCGACGAGCTGAGCCTCGGCGACACCATCGGGGTGGCGACCCCCGGCCACGTGGGCGCCCTGCTCACCTCCCTCACCGACGCCGGCGTTCCCGTGGGCGCGCTCGGCGTCCACTTCCACGACACCTACGGCCAGGCCCTGTCGAACACCTACGCCGCCCTCCGGCACGGCGTGACGACCGTCGACGCCTCCGCCGGCGGACTGGGCGGCTGCCCCTACGCGAAGTCCGCCACCGGCAACCTCGCCACCGAAGACCTCGTGTGGATGCTGCGCGGACTCGGCATCGACACCGGGGTCGACCTCGGCTCTCTCGTCGCCACCAGCGTCTGGATGGCCGCCCACCTGGGCCGACCCAGCCCGTCCCGCACCGTTCGGGCCCTCGCGGGTTCGGGCGACGACTCCCACAAGGAGCACTGACGACCATGGACCACAAGCTCTCCCCCGAGCTGGAGGACCTCCGCCGCACGGTGGAGGCGTTCGCGCACGACGTCGTGGCACCCAAGATCGGCGACTTCTACGAGCGGCACGAGTTCCCGTACGAGATCGTCCGGGAGATGGGCCGCATGGGCCTGTTCGGCCTGCCGTTCCCGGAGGAGTACGGCGGCATGGGCGGCGACTACCTGGCCCTGGGCATCGCCCTGGAGGAGCTGGCCCGGGTCGACTCGTCGGTGGCCATCACGCTGGAGGCGGGCGTCTCGCTGGGCGCGATGCCGATCCACCTGTTCGGCACCGACGAGCAGAAGCGGACGTGGCTGCCGCGCCTCTGCTCGGGCGAGATCCTCGGCGCCTTCGGCCTGACCGAGCCCGACGGCGGCTCGGACGCGGGCGCGACGCGTACGACGGCCCGCCTGGACGAGGCGACGGACGAATGGGTCATCAACGGCACCAAGTGCTTCATCACCAACTCGGGCACGGACATCACGGGCCTGGTGACGGTCACGGCGGTCACCGGCCGCAAGCCGGACGGCCGGCCCCTGATCTCGGCGATCATCGTCCCGTCCGGCACCCCGGGCTTCACGGTGGCCGCGCCGTACTCCAAGGTCGGGTGGAACGCGTCGGACACGCGCGAGCTCTCCTTCTCCGACGTCCGGGTCCCGGCGGCGAACCTGCTGGGCGAACAGGGCCGCGGCTACGCCCAGTTCCTGCGGATCCTCGACGAGGGGCGGATCGCCATCGCGGCGCTGGGCACGGGACTGGCGCAGGGTTGTGTGGACGAGTCGGTCAAGTACGCGAAGGAACGTCACGCCTTCGGCAGGCCGATCGGCGCCAACCAGGCCATTCAGTTCAAGATCGCCGACATGGAGATGAAGGCCCACACGGCCCGCCTCGCGTGGCGCGACGCGGCCTCCCGGCTGGTGACGGGCGATCCCTTCAAGAAGGAGGCGGCCCTGGCGAAGCTGTACTCCTCGACGGTCGCGGTGGACAACGCCCGGGACGCCACGCAGATCCACGGCGGCTACGGCTTCATGAACGAGTACCCCGTGGCACGTATGTGGCGGGACGCGAAGATCCTGGAGATCGGCGAGGGCACGAGCGAGGTCCAGCGGATGCTGATCGCACGGGAGTTGGGCCTGGCGGGCTGAGACCCGGGCCGGTGCCGGCCGGTCCGGTCGGGGTCGGCCGCGGCCTCGTCGCGGCCGGCCCGCCCCCTGGACAAGATCTGAGGTTAGGCTAACCTACCTTCGACTTGTCCCGCGGATGCTCCGCACCGTTCGAAAGCAGCCACGCCATGTTCAACGCCAGAGCTACCCACCCGACCCGCCGCGGAATCCTCGCCGCGGGCGGCGCCCTCGGTCTCGGTGCCGTGCTCGCGGCCTGCGGTGACGAGGACAAGGACAGCGGTGGCTCCGGCAAGGAGTCGGGGGCGGCCAAGTCCGGCCCCTGGTCCTTCAAGGACGACCGGGGCACGACCGTGAAGCTGGACGAGGTCCCGACGAACATCGTCGCCTTCACCGGTGTCGCCGCCGCGCTCTGGGACTACGGCGTCCAGGTCAAGGGCGTCTTCGGGCCCACCACGACCAAGGACGGCAAGCCCGACGTCCAGGCCGGCGACCTCGATGTCGACAAGGTCACCGTGCTCGGCAACGAGTGGGGCAAGCTCAACGTCGAGAAGTACGCCACCCTCGCCCCCGAGCTGCTCGTCACCACGACGTTCGACACCGCGGGCACCCTCTGGTCCGTCCCCGAGGACTCCAAGGACAAGGTCGCCAAGCTCGCCCCGAGCGTCGCGGTCTCCGTCTTCGACCGCCGGCTCACCCAGCCGCTCCAGCGTATGTGGGAGCTGGCGGAGTCGCTCGGCGCGGACATGAAGGCGAAGAAGGTCACCGACGCCAAGGCCGCCTTCGAGAAGGCCGCGGCCCGGCTGCGCGCCGCCGCGAAGGCCAGGCCCGAGATCAGGGTGCTGGCCGGCTCCGCGAGCGCCGAGCTCTTCTACGTCTCCGGCACCAACCTCTCCGTCGACCTGGAGTACTTCAAGGCCCTCGGCGTCAACTTCGTCGAGCCCTCCGAGGAGGCCAAGAAGGCGACCGGCGGCTGGTTCGAGAGCCTGAGCTGGGAGAACGTCGACAAGTACCCGGCCGACGTCGTCATCATGGACGACCGCGCCTCGACCATCCAGCCGGCGGACATCACCGAGGGCACCTGGAAGCAGCTGCCCGCCGTCGAGGCCGGCCAGGTCATCTCCCGTTCCCCCGAGCCGATCCTGTCCTACGACAAGTGCACGCCGCTGCTCGACAACCTGGCAGAGGCGATAGAGAACGCCAAGAAGGTCGGCTGACCTCCCCTTTCCCCCGGAGCCCTCCATGACGACGGCCGTAGCCGCCCCGTTCCGTTTCTTCTCCCTCCAGGTCGTACGGACGAGGCGGCTCGGGCCGTCTCTGAACCGGGTCACCTTCGCGGGGCCCGACCTGCGCGCCTTCAGCTCCGACGGACAGGACCAGTCCCTGTCGCTGTTCCTGCCGCACCCGGGGCAGCCGGAACCCGCGGTGCCCGTCGAGCTGGGCGACGGCTGGTGGCAGGGCTGGCGTGAACTGCCGGACGACGTACGGGCGGTGATGCGCTCGTACACGCTGCGGGCCCTGCGCCGGGACGGCGACGGGGACACCGTCGAGATAGACATCGACTTCGTACTGCACGGCGTCGGTCCGGGGGCCGCCCTCCAGGCCGGCCCCGCCTCCCGCTGGGCCGCCGACGCCGCCCCCGGCGACCGGGTCGTACTGCTCGGCCCCGCGGTCGCCGACAACAGGGCGATCCGCTTCCGGCCGCCCGAGGACACCGACCTGGTGGTGATCTGGGGCGACGAGACCGCCGTACCGGCCGCCTGCGCCATCGTGGAGTCGCTGCCGGCCGGCACCCGCGCCCGGGTCTGGCTGGAGGTGCCGCACTCCGAGGACGTGCAGGAGCTGAGGACGGCGGCGGACGCCGAGGTGCACTGGCTGGTCAAGGACGTCGCCGGCGGGCCCGAGGCGACTCCTGCCACGCTTCGCGCGGCCCAACTGCCGCCCGCCGAGAGCCCGTACGTCTGGATCGCCGGAGAGTCCGGCCGCGTCAAGCAGTTGCGCCGGCACTTCGTGGGCGAACGCGGCGTCGACCGCCGCCGCGTCACCTTCGTCGGCTACTGGCGCCAGGGCCTGACGGAGGAACAACTCCGCGGACGGGTCTGACGCCTGGCACCCCCGGAGCTTCAACTCACTGTCTGTGACACACGGATGAGACGTGAGTGACGACAGTCACGCAGAGGCACACGCACGGTCCGGGCTAATTAGGTTAGGCTAACCTAAGTCGAAGCCAGGGCCCCGCCCTCTCCCGTCCCTCTCGGACCGTCCCCACCGGAGGACCCCCACATGCGCTCGCACCTGCTCAACGACACCACCGCGGAGCAGTACCGCCGCTCCGTGACCGAAGGAGTCGAGCGGGTGGCCGCCAGAATCGCCACCACCGACCGCCCGTTCACCGGTGTCACGGTCGACGCCCTCTCCCCCCGCATCGACGAGATAGACCTCGACCGGCCGCTGCACGACACGGCCGCGGTCCTCGACGAGCTGGAGGACGTCTACCTCCGCGACGCCGTCTACTTCCACCACCCCCGCTACCTCGCCCACCTCAACTGCCCGGTCGTCATCCCGGCCGTGCTCGGCGAAGCCGTCCTGTCCGCCGTCAACTCCTCCCTGGACACCTGGGACCAGTCGGCCGGCGGCACACTCATCGAGCGGAAACTGATCGACTGGACGACCGCTCGGATCGGCCTCGGCCCGGCCGCCGACGGCGTGTTCACCTCCGGCGGCACCCAGTCCAACCTCCAGGCGCTGCTGCTGGCCCGCGAGGAGGCCAAGACCGACAACCTCGCCGAGCTGCGCGTGTTCGCGTCCGAGGTCAGCCACTTCAGCGTCAGGAAGTCGGCGAAACTCCTCGGCCTCGGACCCGACGCCGTCGTGTCGATCCCCGTCGACCAGGACAAGCGCATGCAGACCGTCGCCCTCGCCCGCGAGCTGGAGCGCTGCGCCCAGGAAGGCCTGGCCCCCATGGCCGTCGTCGCCACCGGCGGCACCACCGACTTCGGCTCCATCGACCCGCTGCCCGAGATCGCCGGACTGTGCGAGCAGTACGGCGTGTGGATGCACGTGGACGCGGCCTACGGCTGCGGGCTGCTCGCCTCGCTGAAATACCGGGACCGCATCGACGGCATCGAACGGGCCGACTCGGTCACCGTCGACTACCACAAGTCCTTCTTCCAGCCGGTGAGTTCGTCCGCCGTACTGGTCCGGGACGTGTCCACCCTGCGCCACGCCACGTACCACGCGGAGTACCTCAACCCGCGCCGCATGGTGCAGGAACGTATCCCCAACCAGGTGGACAAGTCCCTCCAGACCACCCGCCGCTTCGACGCGCTCAAACTGTGGATGACGCTGCGCGTGATGGGCGCCGACGGCATCGGGCAGCTCTTCGACGAGGTGTGCGAACTGGCCGCCGAGGGCTGGAAACTGATCGACGCCGACCCGCGCTTCGACGTCGTGGTGAAGCCGTCGCTGTCCACCCTGGTCTTCCGCTACGTACCGGCGGCCGTCACCGACCCCGCCGCGACCGACCGCGCCAACCTGTACGCCCGCAAGGCCCTGTTCGCCTCCGGCGACGCCGTGGTCGCGGGCACCAAGGTGGCCGGACGCCACTACCTGAAGTTCACCCTGCTCAACCCCGAGACGACCACGGCCGACATCGCCGCCGTCCTCGACCTGATCGCCGGCCACGCCGAGCAGTACCTGGGAGAGTCCCTTGACCGCGCTTCCTGAAGCCAGTGCCCCGTACGACTTCGTGGGGATCGGCCTCGGCCCCTTCAATCTCGGCCTCGCCTGCCTGACCGAGCCCATCGCCGAGCTGAACGGCGTCTTCCTGGAGTCCAAGCCGGACTTCGAGTGGCACGCGGGCATGTTCCTGGACGGCGCCCACCTCCAGACGCCGTTCATGTCGGACCTGGTCACCCTCGCCGACCCGACGTCCCCGTACTCCTTCCTCAACTACTTGAAGGAGAAGGGCCGGCTGTACTCGTTCTACATCCGGGAGAACTTCTACCCGCTGCGCGTCGAGTACGACGACTACTGCCGCTGGGCCGCGAACAGACTGAGCAGCGTCCGCTTCTCCACCACCGTCACCGAGGTGACGTACGACGAGACGGAGGAGCTGTACGCCGTCGCCACCACCTCCGGCGACACCTACCGCGCTCGCCGCCTCGTCCTCGGCACCGGCACCCCGCCGCACATACCCGACGCCTGCCGGGGCCTGGCCGGCGACTTCCTCCACAACTCCCGCTACGTGCAGAACCGGGCGGAGCTGGTGAAGAAGAAGTCGATCACGCTGGTCGGCAGCGGCCAGTCCGCCGCCGAGATCTACCACGACCTGCTCGGCGAGATCGACGTCCACGGCTACCAGCTGAACTGGGTGACCCGCTCCCCCCGCTTCTTCCCCCTCGAATACACCAAGCTCACGCTGGAGATGACCTCACCGGAGTACGTGGACTACTACCACGCGCTCCCGGAGGACACCCGCTACCGCCTCACGGCCGAGCAGAAGGGCCTGTTCAAGGGCATCGACGGCGACCTGATCAACGAGATCTTCGACCTGCTCTACCAGAAGAAGCTCGGCGGCCCCGTCCCCACCCGCCTGCTCACCAACTCGGCACTCACCGGCGCCCGGTACGCGGACGGCAGGTACACGCTCGGCTTCCGGCAGGAGGAACAGGGCAAGGACTTCGAGCTGGTCTCGGACGGCCTGATCCTCGCCACCGGCTACCGGTACGCCGAACCGGAGTTCCTGAAGCCCGTCCGCGACCGCCTGGTGTACGACACGCACGGCGGCTTCGACGTCGGCCGCAACTACGCCGTCGACATCACCGGACAGGGCGTCTTCCTCCAGAACGCCGGCGTGCACACCCACAGCATCACCAGCCCCGACCTGGGTATGGGCGCGTACCGCAACAGCTGCATCATCCGGGAGCTGCTCGGCACCGAGTACTACCCGGTCGAGAAGACCATCGCGTTCCAGGAGTTCTCCGTATGACCTTCACGTTCCGCCCCCTCGACCCGCTGAAGGACGCCGAGCTCCTGCACACCTGGGTCACCCACCCCAAGGCCGCCTTCTGGATGATGCAGGGCGCGAGGCTGGAGGACGTCGAGCGCGCGTACATGGAGATGGCCGCCGACGAGCACCACCACGCCCTGCTCGGCCTCCAGGACGGCGAGCCGGCCTTCCTGATGGAGAAGTACGACCCCGTCCACCGCGAACTGGTGGGCCTGTACACCCCGCGGCCCGGGGACATCGGCATGCACTTCCTCACGCCGCCGACGGACCGGCCGGTGCGGGGGTTCACCCGCTCCGTGATCACCGCCGTCATGGCGCACCTCTTCGAGGACCCGGCCACCCTGCGAGTGGTCGTCGAACCCGACGTCCACAACACGGCCGTGCACGCGCTGAACGCGGCCGTCGGCTTCGTGCCGGAGCGCGAGATCGACAAGCCCGAGAAGCGGGCCCTGCTCAGCTTCTGCACCCGGGAGCGGTTCCTCGCTGCGACGGCGGTGACCGCGTGAGCCTCGCCGACGCCGTCGCCCACCTCTCCCCCGAGCGCTGGGAGCAGGCCAACCGCCTCCTGATCCGCAAGGCGCTGGCGGAGTTCGCGCACGAGCGCCTGCTGACCCCCGAGCGGGAGCCGGACGGGGAGGCGTACGTCGTCCACAGCGACGACGGCCAGACCGCCTACCGCTTCACCGCCACCGTCCGCGCCCTGGACCACTGGCAGGTGGACGCCGACTCCATCACCCGCCATCGCGACGGCACGCAGCATCCGCTCGCCGCGTTGGACTTCTTCGTCGAGCTGAAGGAGTCGCTGGGCCTGAGCGACAGGGTCCTCCCCGTCTACCTGGAGGAGATCTCCTCCACCCTCTCCGGCACCTGCTACAAGCTCACCAAGCCGAAGCTCACCTCCGCCGAACTGGCCGGCAGCGGCTTCCAGGCCGTCGAGACCGGGATGACCGAGGGCCACCCCTGCTTCGTCGCCAACAACGGGCGGCTCGGCTTCGGCGTCCACGAGTACCTGTCGTACGCCCCCGAGACCGCGAGCCCCGTCCGGCTGGTGTGGCTGGCCGCGCACCGCTCGCGGGCGGCGTTCACGGCGGGCGTGGGCATCGAGTACGAGTCGTTCGTACGCGACGAGCTGGGCGGGGCGACCGTCGACCGTTTCCACGGCGTGCTGCGCGAGCGCGGCCTGGACCCGGCCGACTACCTGTTCATCCCGGTCCACCCGTGGCAGTGGTGGAACAAGCTCACCGTCACCTTCGCCGCCGAGGTGGCCCGCGGGCACCTGGTCTGCCTCGGCGAGGGCGACGACGAGTACCTGGCGCAGCAGTCCATCCGCACCTTCTTCAACACCTCGCACCCCGAGAAGCACTACGTGAAGACGGCCCTGTCCGTCCTCAACATGGGCTTCATGCGCGGTCTGTCGGCGGCGTACATGGAGGCGACGCCGGCCATCAACGACTGGCTGGCGCAGCTCATCGAGGGCGACCCGGTGCTGAAGTCGACGGGCCTGAGCATCATCCGGGAGCGGGCGGCCGTCGGCTACCGGCACCTGGAGTACGAGCAGGCCACCGACCGCTACTCGCCGTACCGCAAGATGCTGGCGGCGCTGTGGCGCGAGAGCCCGGTCCCGTCCCTCCGGGACGGCGAGACGCTCGCCACGATGGCCTCCCTCGTCCACGTCGACCACGAGGGCGCCTCCTTCGCGGGCGCGCTGATCGAGCGGTCGGGGCTGGCGCCCACCGAGTGGCTGCGGCACTACCTGCGGGCCTACTACGTCCCGCTGCTGCACAGCTTCTACGCCTACGACCTGGTCTACATGCCGCACGGCGAGAACGTGATCCTGGTCCTGAAGGACGGGGTGGTGCGGCGCGCGGTCTACAAGGACATCGCCGAGGAGATCGCGGTGATGGACCCGGACGCGGTGCTGCCGCCGGAGGTCTCGCGGATCGCCGTCGACGTCCCCGACGACAAGAAGCTCCTGTCGATCTTCACGGACGTCTTCGACTGCTTCTTCCGCTTCCTCGCCGCGAACCTGGCGGAGGAGGGGATCGTCGAGGAGGACGGCTTCTGGCGGACGGTGGCGGAGGTCACCCGCGAGTACCAGGAGTCGGTGCCGGAACTGGCCGACAAGTTCGACCGGTACGACATGTTCGCGCCCGAGTTCGCGCTGTCCTGCCTCAACCGGCTCCAGCTGCGCGACAACGAGCAGATGGTGGACCTCACGGACCCGTCCGGCGCACTCCAGCTGATCGGCAGCCTGCGGAACCCGATCGCGGGCCGGTAGGCGAAGGCGGCGAAGACCCTCACGAACGGGCGGGCACCTCGGAGACGGTCCTCCGGGGTGCCCGTCGGGCGTCGGTGGAACAATCCCCGCATGGCGGAAATCATCCAGAAGGACGGAACGTGGGTCTTCGACGGCGACACCCTGCGGCTGACTCCCGGACGGGACAAGAACGTCAGCCTGCTCCGCAGGGAACTCGGTGAACTGCTCGTCCCCCTGGCGGCGTTGGCGGGCATATCCTTCGAGCAGGGCAAGAAGTCGGGACGGCTGCGGCTGCGCCTGCGGGACGGTGCCGATCCGTTGCTGCACGCGAGCGGCGGCCGGCTGACCGAGCCGCACGACCCCTACCAGCTGATCGTGGAGTCGGACCGGTACGGGGTCGCCGAGTACTTCGTGGACGAGGTGCGCAACGCGCTGCTCATCGAGCAGGTCCCGTCCGGCCCGGTGGACGCGTACCTGCTGCCCGGCCCCCCGGTCCCGCTGTCGGTGTCCGCCGGGGACGGAGTCGCCGGCTTCGACGGCGAGCGCGTACGCCTGGAATGGAAGTGGCAGGCGGAGGACTCCAAGTCGGCCGGGGGCCCGCGCACCCTGCCCCTGTCGGACATCGTCGCGGTGGAGTGGCAGCCGACGATCGGTCTGGAGAACGGCCACCTCCGCTTCACCGTGCGGGCCGCGCCGACCAAGGCGCCGCCCAAGTACGACCCGAACGCGGTGGAGCTGTGGGGCTTCAAGAGGGACCCACTGATGGCCCTGGTGGCCGCGGCCGTGCAGGCCCGTCTCCCGCACCCTTCCGCACCGGCCGCCCTCGCCGCTCCGGACGACGCCCGGACGGCCGGTGAGGCGCAGGCTCCGGCGCCCGCCGCGCCCGCCGCGCCCGCCGCGCCTGCCGCGCCCGCCGAGGACGATCACGACGCGCTGCTGCGGCGGCTGCGTGAGCTGGGCGAACTGCACCGCTCCGGAGTGCTGACGGACGAGGAGTTCGCCCTGGCCAAACAGGCGGTACTGAAGCGCATGTAGACCACTTGGCGACCCACACCCACTCCGCTTGCCCGAAATCGGGCAGAATTCTTGCGAAAGCCTCCCCCGTACTCCAGGATCTACCGCGTGCACGACGAACTCGTTGATCACCTGACGCGGTCCACGCCTCTGAACCGGGGCGAGGCACTGCGCGTGATCCAGGACGTGCTCGCCTACTTCGACGAGACGACCGAGGAATTCGTCCGTCGCCGCCACCGCGAGCTCCAGGCCCAGGGCCTGGTGAACGCGGCGATCTTCGAACAGATCGAGGCGGACCTGAAGTACCGGACGGTCGCACCGCCGGAGCTGTCGCTCCGCCAGCTGCGCCGCATCGTCTACGGCTGAGAAGCCGAAGAGGGACAGAGGTTTACGTATACATGTGCGGAATCGTCGGATACATCGGCAAGCGTGACGTCGCACCCCTGCTGCTGGAGGGCCTCCAGCGCCTGGAGTACCGCGGCTACGACTCGGCGGGCATCGTCGTCACGTCCCCGAAGGCGGCCGGCCTGAAGATGGTCAAGGCCAAGGGCCGGGTCCGCGACCTGGAGGCCAGGGTCCCGGCACGCTTCAAGGGCACCACGGGCATCGCCCACACCCGCTGGGCCACCCACGGCGCCCCGTCCGACGAGAACGCCCACCCGCACATGTCGGCCGACCACAAGGTCGCCGTCGTCCACAACGGCATCATCGACAACGCCGCCGACCTGCGCCGCAAGCTGGAGGCGGACGGCGTCGAGTTCCTCTCCGAGACCGACACCGAGGTCCTCGTCCACCTCATCGCCCGCTCCGAGGCCGTCAAGCTCGAGGACAAGGTCCGCGAGACCCTCCGGGTGATCGAGGGCACCTACGGCATCGCCGTGATGCACGCCGACTTCCCCGAGCGCATCGTCGTCGCCCGCAACGGCTCGCCGGTCGTCCTCGGCATCGGCGAGAAGGAGATGTTCGTCGCCTCGGACATCGCCGCGCTGGTCACCCACACGCGCCAGATAGTCACCCTCGACGACGGCGAGATGGCCACCCTCAAGGCCGACGACTTCCGCACCTACACCACCGAGGGCACCCGCACCACCTCGGAGCCCACCACCGTGGAGTGGGAAGCCGCCTCCTACGACATGGGCGGCCACGACACGTACATGCACAAGGAGATCCACGAGCAGGCCGAGGCCGTGGACCGCGTGCTGCGCGGCCGGATCGACGACCGCTTCTCCACCGTGCACCTCGGCGGCCTGAACCTGGACGCCCGCGACGCGCGTGCCGTGCGCCGGGTGAAGATCCTCGGCTGCGGCACCTCGTACCACGCGGGGCAGATCGGCGCCCAGATGATCGAGGAGCTGGCCCGCATCCCCGCGGACGCCGAGCCCGCCTCCGAGTTCCGCTACCGCAACGCCGTCGTCGACCCCGACACCCTGTACATCGCCGTCTCCCAGTCCGGTGAGACGTACGACGTGCTGGCCGCCGTGCAGGAGCTGAAGCGCAAGGGCGCCCGCGTCCTCGGCATCGTCAACGTGGTCGGCTCGGCGATCGCCCGCGAGGCCGACGGCGGCATGTACGTGCACGCCGGCCCCGAGGTCTGCGTCGTCTCCACCAAGTGCTTCACCAACACCTGCGTCGCCTTCGCGCTGCTCGCCCTGCACCTGGGCCGCACCCGCGACCTGTCCGTGCGCGACGGCAAGCGGATCATCGAGGGGCTGCGCAGGCTGCCGCAGCAGATCTCCGAGATGCTGGAGCGGGAGGAGGACATCAGGAAGCTGGCCGCGCAGTACGCCGACGCCCGCTCGATGCTCTTCATCGGCCGCGTACGGGGCTACCCGGTCGCCCGCGAGGCCTCCCTGAAGCTGAAGGAGGTCTCCTACATCCACGCCGAGGCCTACCCGGCCTCCGAGCTGAAGCACGGCCCGCTCGCCCTGATCGAGCCGGCCCTGCCGACGGTCGCGATCGTGCCGGACGACGACCTGCTGGAGAAGAACCGCGCGGCCATGGAGGAGATCAAGGCCCGCAGCGGCCAGATCCTCGCCGTCGCCCACCAGGAGCAGGAGAAGGCCGACCACACCATCGTCGTCCCGAAGAACGAGGACGAACTCGACCCCATCCTGATGGGCATCCCACTCCAACTCCTCGCCTACCACACGGCGCTGGCCCTGGGCCGGGACATCGACAAGCCGCGCAACCTCGCCAAGTCGGTGACGGTGGAGTAGGGCGTTCGGCGAAACGTCCGGAGCGGCCCGTCAGGGAATGACCACCACGGGCCGCTTCGCGCGCTTGGCGAGCCGGCCGGCGACGGAACCGAAAAGACGGCCCACCAGGCCGTGACTGGAGCCGACGACGATGGCGTCCGCCTCGTACTCGCGGCCCACCTCCTCGAGTTCGTGGCAGATGTCGCCGCCACGCTCGACCAGGATCCAGGGCACCTCGGTGAGGTAGTCCGCACACGCCAGTTCCAGCCCCAGCACCTCGGTGCGATGGTCCGGTACGTCGACGAAGACGGGGGGCTCGCAGCCGGCCCACACGGTGGTGGGCAGCCGGTTGGCGACATGCACGATGACCAGGCCCGAGCCGAGCCGGCGTGCCATGCCGATGGCGTACGCGAGGGCACGCTCACTGGAAGTGGAGCCGTCGAAGCCGACGACGACACCGTGCTTGAAGGCTGGGTCGCACGACTGGCGTGGCTCTTCGGCCGCCAGGGGCTCGGCCGCCGTAGGTTCGGCGACGGGCCGCTTGCGGTCCGCGGGTTCGAAGAATTCGTGACCGGCCATGGCTGTCTCGGCGTTTTTATCCTCTATGGGGGACAACAGTGTGCGGCGGAGCTGTGTGTCCGGGAATCATCTTCCCAAGCCCATACCCCCAAGGGTACGGCGCCACGCCTCCTTCGCCCAGATCACGCGCAGGGTCCGCCGCGGGTTCCCCGGAGCATGCCCGAGCGGGCGCCCGCAACGCAATGGTTGCTGCGCTGTACAGGCGGTTTGCGTGTGCTGCAACTGTCCGTGATCAGTCGTGACCGACGCGTCGCACGGGCGTTGATCTCCATGCCGCCAGCCTCAGGGAGCCCGCATGTCCGGACCGCACCAGCCCGTCGAGCCGCCGTCCGCCACCCCTCACCCGCCCGCCGGCCCTGCCGCTCCCTCCGGCCCTGGCACTCCCTCCGGCCCTGCCGCTCCCTCCGGCCCTGGCACTCCCTCCGGCCCCGACGCCCCCGGCGGCCCGGAACCGATCGCGCCGCTCCGGGACGGCGTCACCGACCTCGTCCGCTGGGCGGCCTTCAGCTGTTTCCTCGTCCCGGTCGTGCTCCTCTGGTACGGCACCTCCTTCGCCGGCACCGCCGGTACGGCCCTCGGTCTGGCCGCCGTCACCGGCGTCTGCCGCCTGCTGCTGCGCCGGTCCGAACGCCTCGCGGCCCGGCTGCCCGGCGGCCGCCGGACGGGACGGGCCGGGCACCGGCACCGGGCCGTACGACCGGCACGCGGAGGCGGACGGCACGCCGGGCAGAAGACACCGGTCGACTGACCGGTTTCCGCGCACGCGTCCGCTTCTTTTCGGCCAACTTCCACCGGTGGCTCATCCCCGGCCCTCAGCGCCCCCCAAACCCCGTTTCACCTGCACGGGAAGGGTCTGGAGGACCCCGCGCACCCTACGGGGATTGGCCACTGACACAAGGCGCACTTCCCTGGGGCGCCCCAGAGTGCAACGCTTCGTGATCGACTGCTTCACGCCAAGTTGCCATGTCGATAATGTCCCAAGTGCCGAACCGGCCACCTCGGCTCGACGGGACGCAGTAGATTCGATCTTGACTGTCTACGGCGGGGGACTCGTGCAGGACCGAGGGGAAACGTGTTGGAGCGACAGACCCGAAGGGAACAGGGCGCCGCGACCACCGAGGGGGGCTTAGCAGTTGTGAGCCACGACTCCACCGCCGCGCCGGAAACCGCGGCCCGGAAGCTCACCGGGCGACGCCGCAAGGAGATCGTCGCGGTGCTGCTGTTCAGCGGCGGCCCCATCTTCGAGAGTTCCATACCGCTGTCGGTGTTCGGGATCGACCGCCAGGACGCCGGCGTGCCGCGCTACCGGCTGCTGGTGTGCGCCGGCGAGGACGGCCCGCTGCGGACCACCGGCGGCCTGGAACTCACCGCGCCACAGGGCCTGGAGGCGATCTCGCGGGCCGGCACCGTGGTGGTGCCGGCCTGGCGGTCGATCACCTCTCCGCCACCGGAGGACGCGCTCGACGCCCTGCGCCGGGCGCACGAGGAGGGTGCCCGCATAGTCGGGCTGTGCACCGGCGCCTTCGTCCTCGCGGCGGCCGGGCTGCTGGACGGCCGCCCCGCCACCACCCACTGGATGTACGCGCCGACGCTGGCCAAGCGGTATCCGTCGGTGCACGTCGATCCGCGCGAGCTGTTCGTGGACGACGGTGACGTGCTGACGTCGGCGGGCACGGCGGCCGGCATCGACCTGTGCCTGCACATCGTGCGCACGGACCACGGCAACGAGGCGGCCGGCGCGCTGGCCCGCCGCCTGGTGGTCCCGCCGCGCCGCGCCGGCGGTCAGGAGCGCTACCTCGACCGGTCTTTACCGGAGGAGATCGGCGCCGACCCGCTCGCCGAGGTCGTCGCCTGGGCACTGGAGCACCTCCACGAGCAGTTCGACGTGGAGACGCTGGCGGCCCGCGCGTACATGAGCCGCCGTACCTTCGACCGCCGCTTCCGCTCACTGACCGGCAGTGCGCCGCTGCAGTGGCTGATCACCCAGCGGGTGCTCCAGGCGCAACGCCTGCTGGAGACGTCCGACTACTCGGTGGACGAGGTAGCGGGCCGCTGCGGCTTCCGTTCACCGGTGGCCCTGCGCGGCCACTTCCGCCGCCAGCTCGGTTCGTCCCCTGCGGCCTACCGGGCGGCCTACCGGGCCCGCCGTCCCCAGAGCGAGCGCGCGGTGGACCCGGAGTCGTCCCGTGGCCCACGGCCCAGCGCACCGCCGGAGCCGGCCCCGCTGTCGGTGGAGAACGCGGTCCCGTTCCAGTCCCGCCGCACAGCGGCACCGCCGCCCGCCGCGGCGGCGGCGAGCCTGCCGGGGCAGCGCAGCGCGCCGTGAGGTGACACTCGAAACGCCGGACGGGCTGATTCAGCCCGTCCGGCGTTTGAGGACGAGGCCCGTTCAGGGCGGAAGCGGGGGCCTGGGGGCGGCAGCCCCCGGCGAGCCCGGCACCGACGCCGGGGACCAATGGACAGGCGGCCCCCCGTAAAGTGGCCGCATGAACGATCGCATGGTGTGGATCGACTGCGAGATGACCGGCCTCTCGCTGTCCGACGACGCGCTCATCGAGGTTGCCGCCCTCGTCACCGACTCCGAGCTGAACATCCTCGGCGAAGGTGTCGACATCGTCATCCGTCCGCCGGAGCGGGCCCTGGAGACGATGCCGGAGGTCGTGCGTCAGATGCACACCGCGTCCGGCCTGCTCGCGGAGCTCGACGGCGGCACGACGCTGGCGGACGCCGAGGCGCAGGTCCTGGCGTATGTGCGGGAGCACGTGAAGGAGCCTGGCAGGGCCCCCCTGTGCGGTAACTCGGTCGGCACCGACCGAGGCTTCCTGCTGAGGGACATGGCGACACTGGAGGACTACCTCCACTACCGGATCGTCGACGTCTCCTCGATCAAGGAGCTGGCCCGCCGCTGGTACCCGCGGGCGTACTTCAACAGCCCCGAGAAGAACGGCAACCACCGCGCGCTCGCCGACATCCGCGAGTCCATCGCCGAGCTGCGCTACTACCGGGAAGCGGTCTTCGTCCCGCAGCCGGGGCCCGACTCCGAGACCGCGAAGGCGATCGCCGCGAAGCACGTCGTGTCCGCCCGGTAGGGGCGGTCGGACGGTCCGGCAGCGGCGTCCCGAAAGCCGGGCGCGAGCACCCCTTCGGACCCTGTACACTTTTTCTCAGCCGGTCGGGGAGCCCGCCTCGCGGGATTCCAGCACCGGCCTTGGTGGGTGTAGCTCAGTTGGTAGAGCGCCTGGTTGTGGTCCAGGTGGCCGCGGGTTCAAATCCCGTCACTCACCCTGAATGATCAAGGGCTGACCTCGTAAAACGGGCCAGCCCTTGATTGCGTTCCGGGCTTTGGGAACATTCGGGAACACGAGCCCCTCCCCGGCGCCCGATTCGGGCCGTATCTTCCCTCCATGGCAAGCATCGTTGAGCGCCCGAAGAAGTCGGGCCCGAGCACGTTCCAGGTGAAGTGTCGGCAGGACGGCAGCTGGCAGACCGAGAACTTCGGCGGCGACGAGGGCCAGGTCCAGGCCGAGCAGTTCCGCCAGCTGGTCGAAGCCCACGGCAACCGCTGGCCGTACGGCTGGGTGAAGGGCCGCGGCTTCGCAGAACCCGACCAGCACCCCAACGATCACCCCTTGGCCGACTACGCACACAGATACGTGGACGGCCTCAACACGGAGGACGACCGGACCAAGCACGACTCGGGGCCGCCGGCGAGGCCGAGGCGTCGGGGGTGGACGGCGAGCCGGGTGTGCCCGGTGGCGTCGGTGCTACCGGCCCGGCCGGCGCGGCTGGTCCTGCAGGCCCGGCCGGTCCACAGGGGGAGCCCGGTCCGGCCGGTCCGCAGGGTCCGGCGGGTACGCGTGGTCCAGCCGGGCCGTCGTGCCCAGCCGGGTACAGCCCGCAGGCCCCGAGCTGGGACAAGGACGCCCTCGTCTGCAGGAGGGACAGCACACCGGACGACAGCGACCAGGAGCCGGAAGCGCCGACGACCCCGCTCGCCCCGGCGCTGGACCCACACCGCAGGCAGTCCCGTGAAGACCTCGGCCCCCTCCCGCTATGGGAGGCGGCCGCTTCGTCATGCTCCAAGAGCCACAAGTACCTGGCCAGTGTCAGCGAGACCGGAGAGAACGGCCTCGGCTCCGGCGTTTCGCAGATCGCCCGGTGAGGCCTTGCCTGTGGCAACTGCTACCACCCGAACGCCGGCCTCCCGCCCGCCAGCCACATCGGCCGGCGTGTCCCCCAAGAACACCGCCAGCCCTGCATCCACACGTGCACGCTCGAGCGCCAGGCGCAGCAGCTCGGGCCGGCCTTCACCATCCTCGCCGTAGGCGCCATCGTCCAGACGCACGTACGTGTCCAGGCCGAACACGGCCAGCTTCACCTCGGCTGCACCACGCACGTTGCCGGTGACCACTGACTGCTGCACCCCGCGCTCGTCGAGCGCAGCCAGGACCACGGCAGCCCCCGGCAGCGCGTGCCCCCGCTCGCGCAACTCGGCCGCACGCCGAACGTGCACGGCTCCCAAGGCGTCAGCAAACCGTGCGAACAGGTCGTCGTTGTAAGGGATGTCGTGGGCCCGTGCCGTTTCCCGGAGGATCACTCGCTCCGTTGACCCCGTCACAGACGCCTGCTCTCTCAGCGTCACGCCCGTCACCTGCGCGAACGCCTCTGCCCACAGCTCACGACCGAGTCCGCGTGTCGCCATCAGCGTGTGGTCGATGTCCCACAGCACCAGGTCCGGCACCGGCGCCTCCTCTCTCGACGAACGGGGGTGCCCATGTAGCGGGCACCATACGCTCGTAGCACGGGAGTGAGGAGTGGGCGCATGGTTGCAGCAGACCTTCCCATCGGGGACCGCATCAGGCACTACCGTGGCGGACGCCGCCAGGATGCCGTCGCCGGACTGGTCGGAATCTCACCGGACTATCTGTCCCAGATCGAACGGGGCCTCAAGGTGCCCAGCCTGCCCATCCTGTACGCGCTTGCCCGGGAACTCGGTGTGCCCACCGCGGCACTGCTGTCCGAGCAGCCACCCGCCGAGGAGCAGACTACGGACAGCGCCGAAGCCGCCGTGGGGCGCGCGCTTCTCGGCTATGGGCCTGCCCGGAGCACCACGCCCGTGGCCGCCAGCACCCTGCGGGACCGAGTGGAGGCAGCTTGGAAGAGCTGGCAGACCGACGGCGACCGGTTCGCCAAGGCGGCCGAGCACCTGCCCGGCCTCGTCGCCGACGTGGAGCACGCGGTGCGCACCGCTCGGACTGGGACCGACGCGGCGGAGCGCCGGGCTGTCCTGCGGGCCTCCGCCGACCTCTACTGTCTGCTGCGCTCGTACTTGCGCCGGACCGGCCGCGTCGACCTGGCCACGATCGCCGCCGACCGGGCGATGCACGCGGCCGAGGACGCCGACGTGCCGTCGGCGTTCGGCGCGCACGCGGTCGCCTGTCGCCCGGCGTCTCGCGGGGATCCAGTCGTCATCGTCGGGCAGGTCTCGCACCAGTCAAACGGTGGAATGATCAAGGCCGCTTGTCTGCGGACTGCATTCCGCTTTTTGCGATCTTGATCCCGGCCATCGCAGACTGCAACGACAGGCAGGGCCTCGCCACCGAGCACCCTCACCGATCCCGCCCGGGATCATCACGGAGCCCAACGCCCCACCCGAATGGAACGGGCGTTTGAATAAGGCGGGCCTGTCACCCGCCCCCAGATCGGCCATCGTTGGCATTGCTTCCCAGGCTTGCCGGCGAAGGCCGCGCGGCACCCCGTTCCTGACGGGGGTGCCGCTGCTTTCCGGTACGCGGTAGGGGCGCTCCGCACTCACCACGACAGGGCTCTGCGGTACGCCGCCATCTGCGACGCGAGCGGAAACTCGCCAAGGACCGCCTGAACGTCACGGGCTACTGGCACCGCGAGGAGCCCGGCGCGGCAGAACCGGACGCGGCGGAGGCGAAGGACACGGGGGCTGCCAGGGGTGCCGAAGTACCGGCGCGTATTGCGTCGCCGCTGCCGTGGCTGGCCGCGCGGGCCGCGGTGCAGCTCGGCGTGATCGACGCGATCGCCGACGCGCCGGGTCTCACGCTCGGGACGCTCGCGTCCCACGTGGGCGTGCCCCCGGCGAGTGTCGGCGCACTGCTGCCCCTGCTCACCGCGCACGGCGTGGTGGTCGGCGACGAGACCGGGCTGCGGCTCGGCGCGGCGGGTGAGGAACTGCTCGACGACCACGAGCGCGTGGAGTACGCGGGGCAGGAGGCCGAACTGCTGCTCTCGCTGGCCCGGTTCGCCCCCGCGCTGCGCAACGGCACCTCGCCCTGGCAGGAGGTCTCGCACACGACCCTGTGCGACGCCGTGGCCCAGGACGCGGACCGTTACGGTGAGCTGGTCGAGGAGTGCGAGCAGTTGGTCTTCCTCCTGAACGGCCTGACGGCCGACCCACTCTGGGAGGAGGTCGGGACCTGCCTGCTCACCGGGCCGGGCAGCGCGTCCGTGGCCGCCGCCCTCGACGACGCCGGACGCCGGCCACGGCTGCGGGTCGCGGAGGGCGACGTCCCCGCGGCGGTCCTGCGCGAGTCGGTCCAGGCACCGGAGCGGATCGACTGGATGGCGGGGCCCGCCGATGTCGCCGTCGCCGCGAGAGCCCTCGCGTACCGGACCGATCACGAGGCCGCGCGACTGCTCACGGAGCTGGCCGGCTGGGCCTCCACGGCGATCGTCGTCGAGGCCTCCCGCCCCGACGGCCTGAGCCCGCACGCCGCCGAGGCGGCCCTGCAGGCGTGCGCTGCGACCGGCAGTCCCCTGCGCGACTCGGCCGCGATCGCCGCTCTCGCGGAGCGGACGGGCTGGTACGTCGACCGTGTCATCGCCCTCGGCTGGGGCACGGAGGCCACGGTACTGCGCCGCGCCTGACCTCCGACGAGCCCGAGCCATCCGCCCACTCCGCCACCCACACGTCGGCCGGCGACCTCGCACGAGGTCACCGGCCGACGTGTTCCCTCTCGCGGGCCGGCCCTGTCACGACGGCCCACGTCCCGTCCTCGGTCCGCGCCACGTCACACGACGCCCGCAGCCCGCGCCGCGTCACGACGACGCCCGCTCCACCAGCTGCGTCGCCAGCACCGTCCGGTGCCGTTGCTCCGGCCCTCGCGAGGCCGTCGGGCGGCGATCCGCGATCTCCGACAGCAGCAGGTCTATCATCGCCCGGCCCATCTCCTCGATGGGCTGCCGCACGCTGGTCAGCGGCGGCTCCATGTGGCGGGCGATGGCAGAGTCGTCGTAGCCGACCAGCGCCACGTCGTCCGGGATGCGCCGGCCCGCCTCGCGCAGGGCCCGCCGGGCGCCGGCCGCGGTGACGTCCGAGGCGGCGAAGACCGCGTCCACGTCGGGCCGGCGGCGCAGCAGTTCCACCATCGCGCGATGCCCGCCCTCCTCGCTGAAGTCCCCCACCTCGATGAGCTGTTCGTCCGCCGCGTGGCCCGCGTCGCGCAGGGCGGCGCGGTAGCCGTCGACGCGACGCTGGGCGCCGTAGACGTCGAGGCGGCCGGTGATGTGCGCGATCCGGCCGCGTCCGCGGGACAGCAGGTGCTCGACGGCCGAGCGGGCGCCGCCGTAGTTGTCCGAGTCCACCGACGCCAGCGGCTCCCGGGCCGAGCGCGGACCGCTGATGACCGCGGGGATCTCCAGCTGGCCCAGCATGTCGGGCAGCGGGTCGTCGGCGTGCACGGACACCAGCAGGACGCCGTCCACCCGGTGCGCGGCCAGGTACTGGGCGAGCCGTTGCCGCTCCCGGTCGCTGCCCGCGAAGATCAGCAGCAGCTGCATCTCGGTGTCGGAGATCTCCGCGCCGACGCCCCGCAGCATGTCCGAGAAGTACGGCTCGGCGAAGAAGCGGGTCTCCGGCTCGGGGACCACCAGCGCGATCGCGTCGGTGCGGTTGGCGGCCAGGGCCCGGGCGGCGGTGTTCGGGACGTAGCCGAGTTCGGCGACGGCCGCCTCGACGGCCGCCCGGGTCGTGTCGCTCACCCGGGGCGAGCCGTTGATCACCCGGGAGACGGTGCCACGGCCGACACCGGCCCGAGCGGCCACCTCTTCCAGGGTCGGACGTCTGACTCCCCGGCTCCCCCCACCCTTGACCGCCATGGTCGTCGCCTTCCCTTCGCAGCTGTCAGGCCTGGAATCTAACAGCCCCGGCGCTGCCCTCCCCGACCCCGTCGTTCCGTGCCGGGGCCGGGACGGTCCTCCCCCACCGTGCCGGTCCGGCACGGTGGCCGAGAGGGTGCGCGGCCGGCGGGCGGCGGCGCACCCTCGGCGCGGGTGGACCGGAGCGTCAGCCCTGTCCGCCGGCCGCGGCCGGCAGCGCGTTGTGCCGGATCACGTCGGCGTACCAGTGGGCGCTCGTCTTCGGGATGCGGCGTTGGGTGGAGTAGTCGACGTAGACGGCACCGAAGCGCTTGGAATAGCCGTACGACCACTCGAAGTTGTCCAGCAGGGACCACAGGAAGTACCCGCGGACGTCCGCCCCGTCGGCGATGGCCCGCCGGACGGCGTCCAGGTGGGAGTGGAGGTAGGCGACGCGCTGCGGGTCGTTCACCCGGCCCTCGGGGGAGATGTAGTCGTCGAAGGCGGCACCGTTCTCGGTGACCATCAGCGGCAGACCCGGGTGGGACTTCGCCAGGTCGGTCAGCAGGGTGTGCAGCCCGTCCGCGTCGATGGCCCAGTTCATCGCGGTGACGTCGTCGTTGGCGAGGTGGAAGGCGACGTCCTTGGCACCGGTCCACGGGGTGTGGGCGCTCGCGCCGTGGCCGTCGTTGTGGGTGGCGCCGGCACCGTCCGCGGGCCGGGAGACGACGGTCGGCGAGTAGTAGTTGACGCCGAGCACGTCGATGGGCCGGGAGATCTCGGCCAGGTCGCCGTCGCGGACCAGCTCGCTCCAGTCGACGAGGTGCGAGGTGTCGCGGATCAGGTCCTCGGGGTAGGCGCCGTCGAGGATCGGGCCGGTGAAGACCCGGTTGCCGACCGCGTCGATCCGGCGGGCCGCCTCGATGTCCTCGGGGGTGGCGGTGAGCGGGCGGACCTGGTGCAGGTTGAGCGTGATGGAGGTCTGGGCGGACGCCGGCAGGATCGCGCGCAGCGCGCCGATCGCGCGGCCGTGGGCCAGGTTGAGGTGGTGGGCGGCGCGCAGGGTGGCGGCGGGGTCGGTGCGGCCGGGGGCGTGCACGCCGGAGCCGTAGCCCAGGAAGGCGCTGCACCACGGCTCGTTGAGGGTGGTCCACACGCCGACCCGGTCGCCGAGGGCGCGGGCCATGATGTCGGCGTAGTCGGCGAACCGGTCGGCGGTGTCGCGGTGGGGCCAGCCGCCGGCGTCCTCCAGCTCCTGGGGCAGGTCCCAGTGGTAGAGGGTGGCGACGGGGGTGATCCCCGCCTCCAGGAGTTCGTCGGTCAGGCGGCGGTAGAAGTCCAGGCCGCGTTCGACGGCGGGGCCCCGGCCGGTGGGCTGGACGCGGGACCAGGAGACGGAGAAGCGGTACGCCTTCAGGCCGAGGTCCTTCATCAGCGCCACGTCGTCGCGGTACCGGTGGTAGTGGTCGGCGGCGATGTCACCGGTGTCGCCGTTGCGGACCTTGCCGGGGGTGTGGCTGAAGGTGTCCCAGATGGAGGGGGTGCGGCCGTCCTCGGCGGCGGCGCCCTCCACCTGGTAGGCGGCGGTGGCGGTGCCCCAGACGAAACCTGTCGGGAAGGAGGTGTCGGAGGCCGACTGGGCAGTGGTCTCGGGTCGTACGGCGGTCATGGTGAGAACGCTCCCAAATGGCGTGGAGGAGGACCGGACGGGACAGGGTGGTCCGGTGGTGTGGGAAGGGCGGGCCGACCGCGCGGGGTCGGTGCGCGGGGCGGGCCCCCGGTCCGGCGGGGCCCGCACACGGGGCGGGGCCCGCCGGTGTGGTGGACACGCCCGCGTGCGGGCGGGTTCCGCCGGGTCGCTGCGGACACGCCCGCGTGCGGGCGGGCCCTGCCGGGTGCGGCGGACGGGCCCCGCGGGGCGGGCCCGTCCGGATACGGCGGTGGGTGTCAGCCCTTGACGGCGCCCGCCATGATGCCTCCGACGATCTTCTTGCCGAAGACGACGAAGACCACCAGCAGGGGCAGCGTGCTGATCAGCGCTCCGGCCATGACGATGCTCTGGTCGGGGGTGTAGGAGGCACTGAGCTGGCCGAGCGCCACCTGGAGGGTGGGGTTCTCCTGGCTCAGGGCGAGGAACGGCCAGAAGAAGTCGTTCCACGCCTGGACGAAGGTGAGCATGCCGAGCACCATCATCGCGGGCCGGGCGACGGGCAGGACGACGGCCCACACGATGCGGATGTTGCTCGCCCCGTCCACCTTGGCCGCCTCGATGAGTTCGTAGGGCAGGGCCTCGATCAGGTACTGGCGCATGAAGAAGACACCGAAGGCGCCGACCAGGGTCGGGAAGATCACCGACTCCAGCTGTCCGCCCCAGCCGATGTCCGACATCATCATGAACAACGGCACGACGCTCAGCTGCGGCGGGATGGTGAGGGTGGCGATGACCGCGGTCATCAGCGCGCCGCGGCCGCGGAAGCGCATCTTGGCGAAGGCGTAGCCGGCCAGCGTGCAGAAGAACAGCGTGGCCGCGGTGATGCTCGTGGACACGATGATGCTGTTGACGATGGCCTTGCCGAGGTTGGCCTGTTCCCAGGCCGCCTCGAGGTTGCTCCACAGTCTGCCGCCCGGGATGAACGGCGGTGGGTTGTCGAGGACGCGCTGCTGGTCGTGGGAGGCGGCCACCAGCGTCCAGTACAGGGGGAAGACGGACCCCAGGCCGACGACGATCAGCGCGAGGTAGGTGTACGGGCCGCCCTTCATCTGCTGGCCGGCGCCGATCTTGAGGCGGCGGCCCTTGCCGTTGGGGCCGGGAGGCGGGTCCTCGACCGGGCTCAGCGCGGACTTGGAGGGAATGGTCGTGGTCATCGTGTCGCTCCCGTCAGGCCGCGCTCTTGCGCACGTACCGGCTGACGATCCAGTTGATCAGGGCGATGAGCAGCAGCAGTGCGAGCATGGCCCAGGCCACGGCCGCGGCCGGGCCGAGGTGCCCCAGCTTCCAGCCGTAGTTGTAGAGGTAGATGCTGAGCGTCTCGTACTGGTGCTCGCTGCCGCCGACGGAACCGAGGGTGCCGCCCTGCAGCAGCAGCGGCTCACCGAACAGCTGCATGGAGCCGATGGTCGAGATAACGATCGTGAACAGGATCGTCGGCCGCAGCGAGGGGATGGTCACCTTGATGAACTGCTGCCAGCGCGACGCGCCGTCGATGGAGGCCGCCTCGTACAGGTCGCTCGGCACGGCCTGCATGGCCGCCAGGTAGATCAGGGCGTTGTAGCCGGTCCAGCGCCAGATCACCATGACCGCGATGGCGATCTTGGACGACCAGTGCCCGTTGCCCCAGTCGATGCTCTCGACACCGACGAGGCTCAGCACCCAGTTGAGGAGGCCGCCGTCGGCCCGGAAGACCAGGGCGAAGACGAGGGCCGCGGTCGCCACCGAGGTGGCGTACGGGGTGAGGATCACCGTGCGCCAGAAGGTGCTGGCGCGCAGCTTGTAGTTGAGCAGGTGGGCCAGGCCGAGCGCGACCAGCAGCTGCGGGACGGTCGAGATGACGCCGATGATGAAGGTGTTGGAGACGGACGTCCAGAACTCGGAGTCCTGGAGGATGGTGGTGAAGTTCTCCAGGCCCACCCACTCGGACTCGTCGAGACTGGTCATCTCCACCCGGTGCAGGGCGATCCAGCCGGTGTAGAGGAGCGGGTAGAGCCCGAACGCGCCGAAGATCAGGAAGAACGGGGCGATGTACGCGTACGGGGACGCCTTGTCGTCGAAGCGCCACAGGCGCGCACGCCATGCGCTGCGTCCTTTGGACGCGGTGCCGGAGCCGCCGGTGGGCGGGGTGTGGGCACCCCGTGTGGGGGTTGTCGTTGCCACGGAGGGAGTCCTTCCCTGGGAGGTCGGGCCTGGTAGGGCGGGAGACGGGACGTTCGAGCGGGCGCCCGTCCCGCCCCTTTTCCTCCGCCCGCGCGGACCAGCACGGTGTGCCGGGCGGGCCGTACGGAGGCATGAGGTGGGTGCGGCCGGAGATCCGGCGCCGGGTGCCGGGGCACGCGGGCCGAGGTGACCGGGGTCGGGCGGGAGCGCGGCCGGCGGAACGGAATGGTGCGGAGGCCGGGACGGGGCTCGGGCCCCGGGCCGTGTGGACGCCGGGGCCTGGTACGGATGGGAGTGCCTCCGGACGCCGGGCAGCAGACCCGCCGCGACGGCCGGGTCTGCTGCGTACGACCCCCGCGCCCGCGGGCGCGGGACCGCCGTTGTGCCGGGGCCCCGGCGGACGCGGTGCGGGCGGTGGAGCCGCCCGCACCGCGCGGGGTCAGCCGATGGCCTTGTCGATCGTCTCGGTCGCGGACTTCCAGGCCTTGTCCGGGTCGGTGCCGCGCTGCTCCATGTTGTTGATCTCCCTGGAGATCACGTCCTTGATCTGGCCGTCCTTGGCGCCGAGCACGGCCACCGGGATGCTCTTGGCCTCCTCGGCGTAGAGCTGGCCGACCGGGGCGTTGTTGAAGTACGGGAGCTTGCCGTCCTTCACCTCGGGGAGCTCGTACGCACCCTGGTTGGACGGGAAGATACCGACGGCCTTGAACACGGCGGCCTGCTGCTCCGGCGCGGTCAGCCACTTGACCAGCTCGGTGGCCTCCTTGACGTGCTCGCCGCTCTTGGGCACGGTCAGGAAGGAACCGCCCCAGTTGGCCGCGGTCTTACCGGGCGCGCTGGTGATGTCCCACTTGCCCTTGAGGTCCTCGCCGGAGTACTCCTCGATCTGGATGGCCATCCAGGCGGGGCACACGACGGTGGCCACGCTGCCCGAGCGCAGCGCCGCCTTCCACGGGTCCTGGAACTGCGGCAGCCCCTGGGTCATCTTCTTGTCCGCGGCTTCGGCGGCCAGGTCCCAGGCCTTCTTCACCGTGGGGTTGTCCTTGTAGATCGGCTCGCCCTCGGCGTTGTAGTACTGCTCCTCGGAGGAGCTGACGAGACCGTTGAACATGGCGCTCGCGGAGTCCATGAAGAAGGTGCCCTCGGGGGCCTTCCCCTGGTACTGCTCACCGAGCTTGAGGTAGTCCTCCCAGCCGCCGTCGACCGCCTTGGCGACCGCCTCGCGCTCGGTCGGCAGACCCGCCTTCTCGAAGAGGTCCCTGCGGTAGCACAGCGACATCGGGCCGATGTCGGTGCCGGCACCGATGATCTTCCCGTCCTTGGTGGTGGCCTGCTTGGCCTTCCAGTCGAGCCACTGGCCGACGTCGATCGAGTCCTTCAGGTCGACGAACTTGTCCGCCTGGGTGTCGACGACCTCCTTGATACGGGCGACCTCGACTCCGACGACGTCCCCGAGACCACTGTCCGAGTTCAGCTGCTGAAGAAGCTTCGGGTAGTAGTCCTGCTCGTTGGAGGTCGTCTCCTCCTCCACCTTGATGTTCGGGTGGAGCTCCTCGTACTTCTCGAACAGGCCGGCCTCCTTGTAGCCGAACTGCCCGTAGTCCGACACCTTGAGGGTGATCTTCCCGTCGGATTCCGAGGAGTCCGAGTCACTGTCGCTGCTGCAGCCGGTCAGCAGCAGCGCGGAGGCCGTCAGGACCGACGTGGTCAGGACCGCTGCTCTGCGGCCGCGACCGCCGCCGGTTCGGGTGATGCGCATTCCACTACTCCTTGTTCCAGTGGGAACGGGATCTCAGGAATCAGACCGCCGGGATCGACGGTCCGGACCTGCCCTCTCGGTTCGAGCAGCGGCCAGCCCAGGGCAACGCGGTGTGCGATGCGAAGATGCTGGTCAACGGTGTGCCATGCGAGGTGGAGGGAAGGGCCTGGGGTTCTTCGGTCCGCACGGGAACCGGTCCCGGAAGTTCGTGGGACCGCTCCCACGCGGCTTGCCCCGAAGACTCGTTGGTGCCGGGCCAGGTGTCAAGACTTGAAAACGGCGTTGTTGCCCAAGCGTGTTCCGCGCGTCATGGGAATGTGTTGCGCCGCGGACCGCGCCCTGCCGGTCAACAGCCCGTGAGATGGCGAATTAACGCAGGTCAAAGGCGAGTTGGCCACCAGGAGAGGGTGTGGAGGAGCCCATCCGGGGGGTCGCCGCGCATTTCTGGGCCAGAATGAGGCCAGCCCCCCACCGAGCACCGGAAGGTGAACGATGCGCCCTGCCGAACCGCCGCCCTCCGCCGCGGACGTCCGGCGCCCGACCCTCAACGCCGTGGCCGCCCGCGCCGGTGTCGGCCGCGGCACGGTCTCCCGGGTCATCAACGGATCGCCCAAGGTCAGCGACCGTTCCCGCGCGGCCGTGGAGCAGGCGATCGCCGAGCTCGGCTACGTCCCCAACCCGGCCGCCCGCTCCCTGGTCACCCGGCGCACCGACTCCGTGGCGCTCGTCGTCCCCGACGCCGAGACGCGGTTGTTCTCCGAGCCGTACTTCTCCGGCATCATCCGGGGAGTGTCCGCCGGACTCGCGAGCGCCGGGATGCGGCTGCTGCTGGTCATGGTGCGTGACGAGAAGGAGTACGCGCGACTCGCCCCCTATCTGTCCGGGCAGCACGTGGACGGGGTGCTGATGGTCGCGGTGCACAGCGACGACACGCTGCCCGACCAGCTGGAAGCGCTCTCCATCCCGACCGTGCTGGCCGGCCGTCGCGGTGACCGGGAGCCGCTGGGACACGTCCGCGCGGACAACCGCGGCGGCGCCGGGAGTGCCGTCCGGCACCTGCTGGCGGGCGGCCGGCAAGTCGTCGGCACCATCACCGGCCCACTGGACATGGAGGCCGCCCGGGAGCGCCTCGCCGGTTACCGCGACGCCCTGCGGAGCGCCGGTGTCGCCGTCGACGAGGACCTGGTCGCGGCCGGCGACTTCACCGAGGAGGGCGGGCGCGCGGCCATGCGGGAACTGCTGCGCCGGCGCCCCGGCCTGGACGCGGTGTTCGCCGCCTCGGACGTGATGGCCTCCGGTGCCGTACTGGAACTGCGCGCGGCGGGCCTGCGGGTGCCCGACGACGTGGCCGTGGTCGGCTTCGACGACTCGATCGTGGCCCGGCACATCGACCCGCCGCTGACCAGCGTCCGCCAGCCACTGGAGGAGATGGGCCGCAGCATGGCGGACCTGCTCCTGGACGAGATCGCCGAACGCGGCTCGGGCCACCGCGGAGTGGTCCTGGAGACACGGCTGGTGGTACGGGAGTCGGCCTGACAGGGACCCGGCACCGCGGCTCAGCGGGCGACAGGCAACGGGGAACGGGCGAGAGGTGGGAGGCGGGAGGCGGGAGGTGGGAGGCGGGAGCCAGCGGCCAACGGCCCGCAGCGGGGCGGGACATGGCGGCCCCGGGATGGACTTTTGCTGTGGGAGCGCTCCCATGCATAATGAAGGCCCCGACCCGTGGGAGCGATTCCATGCCAGAAGCAAGCCCTGTCTCCTTCCCTTCGGCCTTCCTGTGGGGCGCCGCGACCTCGGCGTACCAGATCGAGGGCGCGGTGCGGGAGGACGGCCGTACCCCCTCGATCTGGGACACCTTCAGCCATACGCCGGGGAAGACGGCCGGTGGCGAGACCGGTGACATCGCTGTCGACCACTACCACCGGTACCGCGACGACGTGGCGCTGATGAAGGAGCTGGGGCTGGGCGCCTACCGCTTCTCCATCTCGTGGCCGCGCGTGCAGCCGACCGGCCGCGGCCCCGCCGTCCAGCGCGGCCTGGACTTCTACCGCCGCCTGGTCGACGAGCTGCTGGCCGCCGGGATCAAGCCGGCCGTCACCCTCTACCACTGGGACCTGCCGCAGGAGCTCGAGGACGCGGGCGGCTGGCCCGAGCGGGACACCGCCTACCGGTTCGCCGAGTACGCGCAGATCGTCGGCGAGGCGCTCGGCGACCGGGTGGAGCAGTGGATCACGCTCAACGAGCCGTGGTGCGCCGCCTTCCTTGGCTATGCCTCCGGCGTGCACGCCCCCGGCCGTACCGACCCGGCCGCCTCACTGCGCGCCGCGCACCACCTGAACCTGGCCCACGGACTGGGCACGGTGGCCCTGCGTTCGGTGATGCCGGCCCACAACTCGGTGGCGATCAGCCTCAACACCTCCGCCGTCCGGCCGCTGTCGCAGCAGCCTGCGGACCTGGCGGCGGCGCAAAAGATCGATGACCTGTCCGGCGGGATCTTCCACGGCCCGATCCTGCACGGCGCCTACCCGCAGACCCTGCTGGAGGCGACGGCGCCGGTCACCGACTGGTCGCACGTCGAGGACGGCGACCTGGGGCTGATCCGCCAGCCGCTGGACGCGATCTGCCTCAACTACTACACGCCCACCGTGGTCTCGGCGGCGGACGCGGACTCACGCGTCCGGAGCTCCGGCGGGCACGGCGAGAGCGACCACTCGCCGTGGCCGGCCGCGGACGACGTGGCGTTCCATCAGCCGCCGGGCGAGCGTACGGAGATGGGCTGGAGCGTCGACCCGACCGGCCTGCACCAACTGATCATGCGTTACCACCGTGAGGCTCCCGGCCTGCCGCTGTACATCAGCGAGAACGGTGCCGCCTACGACGACAAGCCCGGCGCGGACGGCACGGTGCACGACCCCGAGCGGGTCGCCTACCTGGACGGCCACCTCAAGGCGGTTCGCCGGGCCATCACCGACGGCGCCGACGTCCGCGGCTACTACCTGTGGTCCCTGCTGGACAACTTCGAGTGGGCCTACGGCTACGAGAAGCGGTTCGGCGCGGTGTACGTCGACTACGCCTCCCAGGAGCGCATCCCGAAGTCGAGCGCCCTCTGGTACGGACGGGCGGCCCGCACGGGGTCGCTGCCGCCGGTGGAATCGGCCGCCGAGTAGCCCCGCCCGGGGGGACGGGGAAGCGGAGGGACGGGGAAACGGGGGTCGGGGTACGGGGCGCGGGCGCGGCATTCCACGGGGGGCCGCGCCCCGTACGCGGGGCCCGTTGGCGCGCCCCGGGCATGCGACGCCTGCTCCCCGGCTCGGGAACGGAAGGGTCAGCCACCGGGCGACGTCACCTGAGTGGTCGTGGCCGGCCGGGCCTGCCGGCGGCGTCGTACGGCCCCCCGGTGTCCGCGCTGCCGTACCTGCGTCGCCCGCCCGCCCAACTGGATCCAGATCCGCACCTCGGTGCCGCCGAGCACCGAGGAGCCGATCCGGACGTCACCGCCCGTCGACTCCGCGAGCCGGCGCACGATGTCCAGGCCGAGGCCGGTGGACCCGTCGCTGCCGGACCCCCGGCCGCGGGCCATCGCCGCCTCGGGGTCGGCTATGCCGGGGCCAGCGTCCGAGACGAGCACGATCACCGCGTCCTCCCCGTTGTGCAGGTCGACCGCGAAGGCCGTGCCCTCGGCGGTGTGCCGGAAGACGTTGCCGAGCAGGGCGTCGAGGGAGGCGGCCAGATCGGCGCGGGCCACGGGTGTGCGCACCGGCCGATCAGCGCCGGCCACCCGCCACTTGCGGCCCTCGTCCTCGGCGAGCGCCGACCAGAAACCCATCCGCTCCCGGACCACCTCGGCCGCGTCGCACCCGGCGCCGGGACCGGCCGCGGCCGTCTGCGGCTTGGCGTCCCGGGCGGTGCGGATGATCGTGTCGACCTCGCGTTCCAACTGCTCGACGGCGGCCCGGGTCTGTTCGGCGGCCGCTCCCTCGCCGAGCGAGGCGGCGTTGAGCCGCAGTACGGTCAGCGGGGTACGGAGGCGGTGGGACAGGTCGGCGGCCAACTCCCTCTCGTTCGCCAGGAGCTGGACGACCTGGTCGGCCATGGAGTTGAACGCGACCGCCGCGAGACGTAGTTCGCTGGGCCCCTCCACGGGCACCCGGGCGCCCAGCTTGCCCTCCCCCAGCTCGTGCGCGCCCTCGACCAGACGCCGCGCGGGCTGCACCATCCGTACGCCCAGCCGGTCGGCGACCGCGACCGAGCCGACGATCAGGGCGGCGCCGACCGCGGCGAGCACCGCCCAGGCCGTGCCGACGCCGTTGGTGACCTCGGACTCGGGGACGTACACCTCGACGACGGCGATCTCTCCCGAGCTGAGCGCGACCGGCTGGAGCAGCGTGGAGCCGCCGGGCACCTCTGTGGTGGAGGCGCGCCCCATCTCGCGTACGGCGGCGATGTCCTCGTCGGTGGCCCGCTGCCTGCCGATGTCGGTGCCGCCGTGCGCCGCGCCGTCCGTGCCGCCGCTCTCCTCGCCGGGGGCCGGTATGTGTACGGCCATCCCGGCGTCCGAGCCGGCGGAGGCGACGACGCGCTCCAACTGCTCGCGATCGGTGGTGATGGACAGTGCCGGGGCGACTGCGGCGGCCTCCCGCTCCGCGTTGGTGAAGGCGCGGTCGCGGGCCATCTCCCGGATGACCAGCCCGAGCGGGACCGCGAAGGCGACCACGACCATCGCGGTGACCGCGAGCGACACCTTGACCAGGGCCCACCTCATCGTGGCGGCTCCACTCCGGGAAGACCGGTGGACTGCCCGGTGGACGGCCCGGTGGACGGCCCGGTGGGCGGCTCCAGCTTCACGCCGACACCGCGCAGGGTGTGCAGGTAGCGCGGCCGTGCCGCGGTCTCGCCGAGCTTGCGCCGCAGCCAGGACAGGTGGACGTCGATGGTCTGGTCGTCGCCGTAGGACTGCTGCCAGACCTCGGCGAGCAGTTCCTTGCGGGGGACGACGACTCCCGGCCGGCCCGCCAGGAAGGCGAGCAGGTCGAACTCCCGGCGGGTCAGGTCGAGCCGGGCGCCGTCCAGTTCTGCCTGCCGGCGCAGCGGGTCGACGGCGAGGCCGCCGACCCGGAGGACGGTCGACGGCGCCGCCTGAGCGTGACCGGTCCGGGCGCGGCGCAGTACGGCCGCCATCCGCGCCGACAGATGCTCGACGGAGAACGGCTTGACGAGGTAGTCGTCCGCTCCCGCGTTCAACAGCCGTACGATCTCCGTCTCGTCGTCCCGGGCGGTGGCGATGATCACCGGTACGTCGGTGATGCCGCGCAGCATCTTCAGCGCCTCGGAGCCGTCCAGGTCGGGCAGTCCGAGGTCGAGGATCACCACGTCGAAACGGAAATGGGCGACTTCGCGCAGCGCCTCCAGCGCCGTACCGACGCTGCGCACGGTGTGCGAGGCGTCGGTGAGGTGCCGGATGAGCGCCGAACGTACGAACTGGTCGTCCTCGACCACGAGCACACTTGCCATGGGCGGCACCGTACGCGATGCGGACGAGGCCGGTGCGTGCCTGGACAACCGCGGCCCCGGCCCCTGCCACCACCCCGTTCCGCTCCGCCACCCTCGTGTTCCGCCCTCGGTCAGTCCCTCGGTCAGTCCCTCGGTCAGTCCCTCGATCACGGCCTCGGGTCCACCCTCGATCAGCCCTCGATCCGCTGCCGTCGCCCCTCTGTTCGGGGCGACACGTGTGTGACACGTGAGGCAGTATGGCCGCGATGCGCAGAGGACTCGTACACGTACTCGCCTGGCTGCTCGCCACCGGTGCGTCGGTCACGCTGTCGTGGTGGGGCGTCCACACGGTGATGGCGGGCACGGCCTACGACCGTCCCCGCGCCCTGCCCATCACGGCGGACGACGCGGCCGTGCGCGACGCGCGGGAGTCGGACGCCGCGGCGGACGACGACGGCTCAAAGTCGCTGGCCTCCTCCACCAGGCGGCCCTCTCCGTCGGCCAGTCCGTCGCCGACGCCGAGCGGCACCCCCCGCGAGCCGAGGCCCGCCCCGCCGCGGACGGCGACGGCCACCGCTCCCTCCGCTCCCTCCGCTCCCGATCCGTCCGCCAGCGCCTCCGGCCGGGTCAGGAGCTACGACACCGACGGCGGCCGTGTGGTGTTCGACCTCGGTACGTCGTCCGCGTCCCTGGTGTCGGCGACGCCGGGCGCGGGCTGGTCGATGCAGGTGTGGAAGACGGAGTCCTGGATCCGGGTGGAGTTCACCTCCGGCGCGGACCGGGTGTCGGTGTTCTGCACCTGGCACGACTCGGCGCCCCGGGTGGAGATCGGAAACTACTGAGTCACTGGAAGACGGACGGGGGTGGCGCCGGAGAGGCCACCGCCGCCGCGTCCGTCACGGGTGCGGCGCCGCCGGTGAAGTCCGTCAGCGCGCGGCCGTGCTCCACGCGCGCGGGCTGCGGGTCGGAGGCGGCTCGGCGGGTGAGTTCGGCGATCGGCAGCGGGTGGTCGCAGGCGACGAGGACCGCGTTGCCGAAGCGTCTGCCGCGCAGCACGGCGGGGTCGGCGACGAGGGCGAGCTCCGGGAATCGGCCGGCGGCGGTGGCGATCTGGCCGCGCAGATGGGCGAGCGGCGGGCCGTCGGCGAGGTTGGCGGCGAAGATCCCGCCGGGCGCGAGCGCGCGCCGGACCTCGTCGAGGAACTCGGTGGACGTCAGATGGGCCGGGGTGCGGGCCCCGCTGAACACGTCCGCGATGACCAGTTGTGCCCAGCCGTCGGGCACCTTGGCCAACCCGGCGCGGGCGTCGGTGGAACGCACCCGGATCCGCGCGCCGGGGGCCAGGGGAAGCTCCCGGCGGACCAGTTGGACGAGGCCGGCGTCCTTCTCCACGACCTGCTGGGTGGAGCGGGGCCGGGTGGCGGCGACGTAGCGGGCGAGGGTGAAGGCGCCACCGCCGAGGTGCACGGCCTGGAGCGGTCTGCCCTCCGGGGCGGCCAGGTCGATGACGTGCCCGAGGCGGCGCTGGTACTCGAAGGACAGGTGGGCCGGGTCGTCGAGGTCGACGTGCGACTGCGGGGCGCCGTCGATCAGCAGCGTCCAGGCCCGGGTCCGTTCCCGGTCGGGGACCAGCTCGGCGAGCCCGCCGTCGACGTTCTCGGCGACGGTTTCGACGGCAGCGCGCCCGCGACGGGCGTTCCTGGACTTTCCCATCGGGCCATTATCGGCGCACCCGGAGGGCACCCTGCCGGCTGCCCCGGCGCCCGGCGTCTCGGCGCACCCGGGCCCGGCACCCTGAAGTAGCCCCAACGTCAGCCCGGCGGCCGCACCCGACCGCACCCCGGCAGCCCAGCCGCACCCCGGCACCCCGGCGGCCGCACCCGACAGCTCAGCGGCAGCTGTCCGCGGCCTCGATCAGCCGGGCCGCCTCGCCCAGCGCGGCCCGCAGCACGGCGGGGTCGGTCGCCGGGTCGGCGTCGCCGGGTGGCAGCAGCCAGTCGGAGCCCTCCACGGGCGGCTCGGGGAGTTCGGGGGCCGGGTCGACATGCGGTGCGCACCCGTCCGTCTCGGTGCAGGTGCTTCCCGGCACGTCCCAGGCGGCGGCCGTGCCCGGGGGCACCAGGAATCCCAGGGTGTCGCAGCCGTCGTCGTGGATCACCGGGCCCACCCCCTCACCGGCGCCCCGCCTGAGGATGTCGACCGCCTCCAGACCCTGCCGGGTCGGCACGGTGACGACGTCGCAGGCGTCGCAGGGGTGATCGCTGATCCGTCCGGTATCCATCCCGGCCTCCACCACGGAACTCCTCCTTGGACGAGCGGATCGGGAGTCGGGAGCCTCCCGGTCCACGGGGTTCAACGCGTCGGACCGTCAACGGCTACGGCACGAATCAGCCGCAAAGGATGGCACTTCATGGCAGATCGCGCATGAGATATCCGATTTGTGGCCAAACACCGCGTGGCCACTCCGTCACAGCGGGTACGTTCTTGCTCGCCGGAAGCAGGGATGACAGACGGAGAGTTCCTCGCAACCCACCCCTGCCTCGGCATGGTTCGCAGGTTCGCACGAGAGGACCCGACCATGGCGTCGTCAATGGTGACCTCCGCCCAGCCCGAACGGCCCCCGCGGCCGAACCCGGTCTTCCGGCGGTTGCGCGGAAAACGCTCGCCGGCCGAGTTCGCGGCGGCGGTGCGCAGGGCCGCGCGCGAGATCGGCGAACGGGTCAGCTGTGACGCGCGCTACATCGGACGGGTCGAGGCGGGCGAGATCCGCTGTCCCAACTACGCGTACGAGCGGGTGTTCCTCCACATGTTCCCGGGCCGGACGCTCACCGACCTGGGGTTCACGCCCCGCTCTTCGGTACGCGGACGCCGGGTGCGTACCGCGAGTGAGACGAGAGGGACCGGCGAGCCGTATGAGACGCGGTACACGCAGAACCAGTACGACAGGCATGACAACGACAACGAGGAGAGCGACGTGCTGCGTCGCGCATTCATGACGAGCGGTGCCACGGCGGCCGCCGCCTCGCTGGGCCCCCTGGGACTCGCCCTCGACGCCGCGGCGGCCCAGCGCCCCGTACGGCGGGCCGGGGCGGGCGACGCGGGCGCCCTGGAAGACGCCGTCCTCCGGATCCGGCTGCTCGACGACCGGCACGGCGCGGACGGTCTCTACCGGCGCGCGGCAGCCCCGCTGCGCACGGCGTACGCGCTGCTGGACGCGGGCGCGACCCGGCAGGCGACGGCGGACCGGCTCTACTCGGGCGCCGGTGAGCTGGCGATCTCCGTGGGCTGGCTAGCGCACGACTCCGGACGCTTCGACGACGCGCGTTCCCACTACGCCGAGGCCCTCGCCACTTCCCGGATGACCGGCGACGCGGGTCTGGAGGCGCACGCCTTCTGCAACATGGCGTTCCTGGCCCGCGACGCCGGCCGGCCGCGCGAGGCGGTACGGGCGGCCCAGGCCGCGCAGCGCGCCGCCCGACCGCTGGGCTCGGCCCGGCTGATGTCGCTGCTGGCGCTGCGCGAGGCGGGCGGCTGGGCGGGGCTCGCCGACCGCGTCGGCTGCGAGCAGGCGCTGGCCCGTGCCCAGGCCTTCTACGGGCGAGGCTCCTCGGACGCCGATCCCGAGTGGATGAGCTTCTACGGCGAGGCCGAACTGGAGGGGCTGGAGGCCCAGTGCTGGTCCACCCTCGGCGACTGGCCCCGGGCGGCCCGGCACGCGCGACGGGCGGCCGGACTGCAGGACCCGCATTTCACCCGCAACCTGGCGCTGTACTCGGCGGAACTGGCGGACGACCTGGCCCGCGGCGGCCATCCCGACGAGGCGGCGGGGGCGGGCATGCGGGTCCTGGACCTGCTGGGCGAGGTCCAGTCGTCCCGCATTCACACGATGCTGGCCGGCACGGCCCGGGTGCTCCTCCCCCACCGTCGCGCCTCGGGCGTGTCACCCTTCCTGGACCGCCACGCGTCCCTGCCACGGACGGCGTGAGCACCCTGCCCACGCAGCCGTCGGCAGTCCTATCTCCAGGGGCGGGCGGCACCCGCGCGCCCCGGCACCCCGGCC
>NZ_BAABCQ010000019.1:0-68586 GCF_039539045.1 Streptomyces marokkonensis | reverse complement strand
CGTGAACCTCAGCCTTCAAGGCTGGAATCCGCCCCCTGTGCGGGGCGGAGGATGTCAAACCTAATGTGGGTTGCATGACACCCCATGGTGAAAGTATGCCCAACGGGCACAGTGAGCCGAGGTCGGGGCGATGGTCCGACCTCGGCCGCCCGCCGTTGAACGCCACTGCCCTGCGTCGAGGCCTTGTGCGCGCGGACGGACTGTGGCGGCAGGTGGACGTGGTGCAGAGCACCGGTTCCACCAACTCCGACCTCGTGGCCCGGGCCGCCGAGGGGCGGCAGGCGGAAGGGGTCGTCCTCGTCGCCGAGGAGCAGACCGCCGCGCGGGGCCGCCTGGACCGGCAGTGGACGGCACCGCCCCGCTCCGGCCTCTTCTTCTCCGTACTGCTGAGGCCCGTCGAGGTGCCCGTGGCCCGCTGGGGCTGGCTGCCGCTGCTCACCGGCGTGGCGGTGGCGACCGGGCTGTCCCGGGCCGCGGGTGTCGATACCGCCCTGAAGTGGCCCAACGACCTGCTCGTGACGGTCGGCGACGAGGAACGCAAGGCGGGCGGCATCCTCGCCGAGCGGGCCGGCGACGACGGGGTCGTCGTCGGAGTCGGCATCAACGTCACCCTGCGGGCCGACGAACTCCCGGTGGCGCGGGCCGGGTCGCTGGCGCTGGCCGGGGCACTGAGCACCGACCGGGACCCGCTGCTGCGGGGGGTGCTGCGATCGCTGGAGGACTGGTACGGGCGGTGGCGGACGGCCGGCGGCGACCCGGCGGCCGCCGGGTTGCAGGAGACGTACGCGGCGGGCTGCGCGACGCTCGGCCGGGTGGTGCGGGCGGAGCTTCCGGGGGACCGGTCGATCGTGGGGGAGGCGGTGGCCGTGGACGGGGACGGGAGGCTGGTGCTGGCCACGGCGGCGGGAGTGCAGGAGCCGGTGGGGGCAGGGGACATCGTGCATCTGCGACCGGCGTGAGCGTGCGACCGGCGACCGGAGACCGGCGTGAGCGTGCGCCTGCGACCGGCGACCGGGGTGGGTGTGTGTCTGCGGTCGGGGTGAGCGTGTGTACGCGAGCGGAGTGGGCGTGTGTACGCGAGCGGAGTGGGCGTGTGTACGCGACCGCGATGGACCTGTGATCGGTGCCGGCGCGCCCGCCGGTGCGCCCCCTGCCGCACGACCACCGTGGCTGCCCGCGGGCTGCCGCCGGATGCTCGTAGGGAGTGAGCTGGGGCACACCTGACGTAAAGTTGGGGCCGGTCGAACCTGACCGCAGCAGATCGGAAGGGCAGCAGGCGTGACCGTCGACGACACGGGCTCCGGCGCGGACGGGGACGGCCGGGTGGACCCCGAGCCCGGCCCGGAGTCCGGCGACTCCGGCGAGGACCCGCTCGCGCTGCGCCTCGAAGGGCTCATTCTGGGCGCCGAGCGTCGCTACACCCCCTTCCAGGCCGCCCGCAGCGCGGGCGTCTCCATGGAGCTGGCCTCCCGTTTCTGGCGGGCGATGGGCTTCGCCGACATCGGCCAGGCCAAGGCGCTCACCGAGGCGGACGTCCTCGCCCTGCGGCGGCTGGCCGGCCTGGTGGAGGCGGGGCTGCTCAGCGAGGCCATGGCCGTGCAGGTGGCCCGCTCCACCGGGCAGACCACCGCCCGGTTGGCCGAGTGGCAGATCGACTCCTTCCTGGAGGGCCTGACCGAGCCTCCGGAGCCCGGGATGACGCGCACCGAGGTGACGTATCCCATCGTCGAGCTGCTCCTGCCCGAGCTCCAGGAGTTCCTCGTCTACGTCTGGCGGCGCCAGCTCGCCGCCTCGGCCGGCCGGGTCGTCCAGGCCGGTGACGACGAGGAGATGGTGGACCGCCGGCTCGCCGTCGGCTTCGCCGACCTGGTCGGCTTCACCCGGCTGACCCGCCGGATGGAGGAGGAGGAGCTCGGCGAGCTGGTCGAGGCCTTCGAGACCACCGCCGCCGACCTGGTGGCCGCACGCGGCGGACGGCTGATCAAGACCCTCGGCGACGAGGTGCTCTACGCCGCCGACGACGCCGGTACGGCGGCCGAGATCGCGCTGCGCCTGATCGAGACGATGGCGAACGACGAGACCATGCCGGAACTGCGCGTCGGTATCGCCTTCGGCACGGTGACCACCCGGATGGGCGATGTCTTCGGTACGACCGTCAACCTGGCCTCCCGGCTCACCTCGATAGCCCCCAAGGACGCCGTCCTCGTCGACAGCGCCTTCGCGGAGGAGCTGATCCGCACCCGGGACGCCCCGGCCTCGGAGGCGGTGGCGGCCGAGGAGGCCGCCGATGCGGAGAAGGAGGGCGAGCAGCCGCCGGCGTACCGCTTCGCGCTGCAGCCGATGTGGCAGCGGCCGGTGCGCGGTCTCGGCGTGGTCGAGCCGTGGCTGCTCACGCGGCGGGGTGGCGGCGGGGAGTCGTAGGACCCGCAGTCGGTGGTCGGCCCACCGGCCGGTGGTCGTCGACGTCATGGACCTTCCCCCGCAACGCCCGAGCCCCGGAGCGCCCGAGCGCGGAGCGCATGAGCGCCGTACGAGCCCCGGTTGCGCACCAGCGTCCCCGCACGCGCGCCCCGCTGTGCCTGGGGCGGAGTGGGACGCGGGGCACGTCAGGTCTTTCCCCGCGCGGGCCCGCCTGCGATGATCGGGCGGTCGGCTTGTTAACACGCGTTAACCGGAGGGTGTCATGAGCGAGGAGCGGTTCGGAGAGTTCGTCCTGGTGCGGCGACACGGGGACGGGCATGTCGCGGAGCTCGCGCTCGACCGGCCGAAGGCCATGAACGCCGTCTCGACCGCGATGGCCCGGTCCGTCGACGCGGCGTGCGCGGCGCTGGGCGAGGACCGGAGCGTACGGGTGGTGGTGCTGACCTCGACCCACGGGCGGGCGTTCTGCGTCGGGGCCGACCTGAAGGAGCGCAACTCCTTCACCGACGCCGACCTGTTGCGCCAGCGGCCCGTGGCGCGGGCGGCGTACACCGCGGTGCTGGAGCTGCCGGTGCCGACGGTCGCGGCCGTGCACGGGTTCGCGCTGGGGGGTGGGTTCGAGCTGGCGCTGTCGTGCGACGTGATCGTGGCCGACTCCACGGCGGTGGTGGGGCTGCCCGAGGTGTCCGTCGGGGTGATTCCGGGCGGCGGCGGTACGCAGCTGCTGCCGCGGCGGGTCGGTGCGGCGCGCGCCGCCGAGCTGGTGTTCACGGCGCGGCGGGTGGCTGCCGTGGAGGCGCGCGAGCTGGGGCTGGTGGACCAGCTCGTGGAGGAGGGGCGGGACCGGGAGGAGGCGCTGGACCTCGCCTCCAGGATGGCCGCGAACTCGCCCGTGGGGCTGCGGGCGGCCAAGCGGGCACTGCGGCTCGGACACGGTCTCGACCTGCGGACCGGCCTGGAGGTCGAGGACGCGGCGTGGCGGTCGGTGGCGTTCTCGGGGGACCGCGCGGAGGGCGTGGCGGCGTTCAACGAGAAGCGGGCGCCGCACTGGCCGGGCGAGTGAGCCGACCTTGTGGCGCGGTCGTGCGTCCGGCGTCGGTCCGCCCGGGGTCGGACCGCCCGGGGTCGGTCCGCCCGGGGTCGGACCGTGCACTCGGGCATGTCCCCGTTCGCCCTGCTTGAATGCCGTTTCGTTGTGAATCTCCCTAGCCTGGAGTGATGGGTGACGACAGGCGGCTCGCGGCCGTGGTGGCGCTGGCGCAGGGCATGGCCGCCGCGCACAGCTCGCGTGAGGCCTGGCGGGCGGCGGCCGTCGGTGCCTGCCTGGCGCTGGGCGGCAGCTTCGCCGCGCTGTCGGTGTGGGAGCGCGAGCTGGGCCGGCTCAGGGTCCTGGTGAACGTCGGCCGGCTGGCCGAGGGCGAGGAGGAGTTTCCGGAGGACGAGTCCTACCCGGTGCACCAGTTCGCGGAGATCACCGAGTTCCTGCACGAGCGCTGGGCGGGCGGCGGTGAGCCCGACGCCTGGGTCGAGACGGCCGAGGGGCCCGCCGCCGGGCGCCCGGGATACGTCCATCAGCGCGTCGCCGCCCTGCGCCGCCGGGGTCGCGGTTGCTGTGTGGTCGCGCCGATCGTGCTGCACGGCCGCGCCTGGGGCGAACTGTACGTGGCCCGTCCGGTCGGTGAGCGCGTCTTCGAGCGGGCCGACGCCGACTTCGCCACCGTACTGGCCTCGGTCGTCGCCGCCGGGATCGCGCAGACCGAGCGGCTGGAAGAGGTCCGGCGCCTCGCGTTCACGGACGCGCTCACCGGGCTGGCCAACCGCCGTGCCGTCGACTCCGCACTGGACGAGGCCGTCGAACGGCACCGCAGGGAGGACGTCGTCGTCAGTCTCGCCGTGTGCGATCTGAACGGCCTCAAGCGGGTGAACGACACGCACGGGCACGCCGTCGGCGACCGGCTCCTGGAGCGTTTCGGGTCGGTGCTGTCACTGTGCGGGGCGATGCTGCCGGGGGCGCTGGCGGCGCGGCTCGGCGGGGACGAGTTCTGCCTGCTCGCGGTCGGGCCGTCCGCCGACGCGGTGGTCAAGGCGGCCGAGGAGCTGTGCCGCAGGGCGGCCGAGCTGGAGCTCGGGGACGGTGTGGCCTGCGGGGTCGCCTCCACCGAGGACCCCGTCGGGCCCGTCCGCTCCGCCCGTCGGCTGTTCCGGCTCGCCGACGCCGCCCAGTACCGCGCCAAGGCCGAGCGGTCGGCGCGGCCGGTCGTCGCCGGCCGCGAGGGACCCGAGGACCCCGTCGTGCGGCTCGCGGACGAGCCCTCCCGGGGGGAGGACGGGGAACGCAGGCGGTTCCGCGGGCGGCACTCGCCCTGATGCCGGTGCGGTGCCGATGCCGGCTCCGGTCTCGAGGCCGACGCCGATGCCGGCTCCGGTCCCGAGGCCGGTGTCGGTAAGGGGCGCTCCCCGTATCCGCCGATGACGTACCCCCTCGTGACATCGTCGAATTCACTGCGTACGCTCCTGAATATGGATATGCACACTGTGATGGTGGGGACGTCCGGGGCCACCGCGTCCGACGTCCTCGCCGTGGCGCGGGCCGGCGCCCGGGTCGAGCTCTCCGGCGAGGCGGTGGCCGCCCTGGCCGCGGCCCGCGACATCGTGGACGCGCTGGCCGCGAAGCCGGAGCCCGTGTACGGCGTGAGCACCGGCTTCGGCGCCCTGGCCACCCGGCACATCGGCCCGGAGCTGCGGGCACAGCTGCAGCGCAACATCGTCCGCTCGCACGCCGCCGGGATGGGTCCGCGCGTCGAGCGCGAGGTGGTCCGCGCGCTGATGTTCCTGCGGCTGAAGACCGTCTGCTCCGGGCGCACCGGCGTCCGCCCCGAGGTCGCGCGGACCATGGCCGACGTGCTCAACGCGGGTATCACCCCGGTCGTGCACGAGTACGGCTCCCTCGGCTGCTCCGGCGACCTCGCCCCGCTGTCGCACTGCGCGCTCACCCTCATGGGCGAGGGGGAGGCCGAGGGTCCCGACGGCACCGTACGGCCGGCCGGTGAGCTGCTCGCCGAGCACGGGATCGCCCCGGTCGAGCTGTGCGAGAAGGAGGGGCTCGCCCTCCTCAACGGCACCGACGGCATGCTCGGCATGCTGGTCATGGCCCTCGCCGACCTCGACACCCTTTACAAGTCCGCCGACATCACCGCCGCGCTGACCCTGGAGGCCCTGCTCGGCACCGACAAGGTGCTCGCCCCCGAGCTGCACGCCATCCGCCCGCATCCGGGGCAGGCCGCCAGCGCCGCCAACATGGCTGCCGTACTCAAGGGCTCGGGCCTGACCGGGCACCACCAGGACGACGCCCCCCGCGTCCAGGACGCCTACTCGGTGCGCTGCGCCCCGCAGGTCGCCGGTGCCGGACGCGACACGATGGCCCACGCGGGTCTCGTCGCCGAGCGCGAGCTGGCGGCGGCGGTGGACAACCCGGTCGTCCTGCCCGACGGCCGCGTGGAGTCCAACGGCAACTTCCACGGCGCCCCGGTCGCCTACGTCCTCGACTTCCTCGCCGTCGCCGTCGCCGACCTCGGCTCCATCGCCGAGCGGCGCACCGACCGGCTGCTGGACAAGAACCGCAGCCACGGCCTGCCGCCGTTCCTCGCCGACGACGCCGGCGTCGACTCCGGCCTGATGATCGCCCAGTACACGCAGGCCGCCCTGGTCAGCGAGCTGAAGCGACTGGCCGTACCGGCCTCGGCGGACTCGATCCCGTCCTCCGCGATGCAGGAGGACCACGTCTCCATGGGCTGGTCGGCGGCGCGCAAACTGCGCACGGCCGTCGACAATCTCACCCGCGTGATCGCCGTCGAGCTGTACGCCGCCACGCGCGCGATCGAACTCCGCGAGGGTCTCACCCCCGCCCCGGCCTCGCAGGCCGTCATCGACGCCGTACGGGCGGCCGGTGTCGAGGGTCCCGGGCCGGACCGCTACCTGGCGCCCGACCTCGCCGCGGCGGACGCGTTCGTGCGGGCCGGGCACCTGGTCGCGGCGACGGAGACGGTCACGGGGCCGTTGCGCTAGCGACCGGCGAACACCGAGGGGCCCCGTCGGGAGGACGGAGGCCCCTCGGTGCTGTCCCGAACGGCGAACGGTCAAAAAAGCCAAAAGAACGTCAAGAGCTATTAAAAACCGATGCGTTCCCGGCGCACCGAATACCCGACGAAGCCGACGCCGAGACCGAGACAGAGGGCGCCGCCGACGACGTACGGCGTGCTGTCGAAGCTTCCGGTGTCGGCCAGGCGGGTCGTGCCCTCACCGGTGACCCCCGTGCTCGTGGACGCGGCTCTCGCCTGCTCGGTGACCTGCGGAGACGGACTCGCGGCGGCGGACTCGAGCACCGGTGTCTCGGGTGTCGCGTTCGCGGACGGGACGAACCACATGGCGCACAGGAGGCCGCCTGCGGCGGCGGCGGTCAGCAACGGACGGCGAGCGGATGACACGGAATATCGATCCCCTTGTGGCGCTGGCGAATTGGCCGTGTGGGCAGATGTTAGTGAAAGTCGCGGGTCACAGGAAAGTCACGGGAGCGGTCGGCCTTACGCTCCGGGCATGAGTACTCCAGAGACATCACGTTTTGTACGGATTCGCGTCGAGCTCGTTCTCGCGGTCGACGACGAGGAGGCCGTCACCGGGGCCGCGCTGCAGTCGCTCGCCGACGACGTCGACCTGCGCGAAGCGGAACGGGCCGAGGCCGAACGCGCCGTGTCGGAGGACACCGCCGAGGCGCTGGCCCATCTCGTGGACCCGTTCGACCTGGTCGCCGAGGTGCCCGGGGTCGAGCTCCAGCAGGCCTCCTGGAGCAGCGAGCTGGTCGACTACGACCCCGATTCGCCCGAGTGGGACCTCGACGAGGATGATGGCGACGAGAACGACCCGGAAGACGAAGAAATGACGGTCGGCTGACGCGGTGTGGGGAAATATGTGACCCCGGGCGGCAACCACCGCCCGGGGTTTCGTCGTCTCAAGGGGCGCACCGACCGACCCCCGCATCGCCCCCGCCTCCCGCAGCAAACGTGGTATGGCCCACATATGCGAGCGATGTGGAACGGGACGAACCGGTCGTAGCGTTGAAAGTTATTGACGGGGAATCTCGGGGTTTCCGGATCAGCGACGATGGAGAAGCGTGTGATGACGGACGGTAAGCGGCGCAAGGGTCTGGTGGCCGCGTCCGCACTGCTCGGCGGTGTGCTGGTGCTCTCGGCATGTTCCAGTAGCGACGCCGACACCTCCGGGGGTGGGGACGGGAAGACCTCGCAGGCCGAGGCCGACAAGGCGGCGGCCAAGAAGGCCTCCGAGGCGCAGATCGAGATCAAGCCCGGGGACAACTCGGACAACGCCTCCATCAACAACTCCGCCGGCGTCACGGTGAGCAAGGGCACGCTCACCGAGGTGAAGATGACCGCCACCGACGGCACCGAGGTCAGCGGTGAGATATCCGCCGACAAGACCAGCTGGAAGCCCAGCGGGCAGCTGGAGCGGGCCACCACCTACAAGGTGTCGGCGACCGCGAAGGACTCCGAGGGCCGCGCCGCCCACGAGAACTCCTCGTTCACCACGGTCTCCCAGAAGAACAGCTTCATCGGCACCTTCACCCCGGACGACGGCAAGACGGTCGGCGTCGGCATGCCCGTGTCGATCAACTTCGACAAGGCGATCACGAACAAGGCCGCCGTCCAGAAGGGCATCACGGTCAACACGACCAGCGGCCAGGAGGTCTCCTGCCACTGGTTCAGCGCCCAGCGCATGGACTGCCGGCCCGAGGACTACTGGCAGGAGAACTCGACCGTCACCCTCAAGCTGGCGCTCGACGGAGTCGAGGGCGCCGAGGGCGTCTACGGCGTCCAGCAGAAGTCGGTCAGCTTCAAGACCGGCCGCAACCAGGTCTCGTACGTCGACGCGAAGACCAAGCAGATGAAGATCACGCGGAACGGCAAGACCGTCAAGACGATCCCGATCTCCGCCGGCTCCCCCGAGAACAAGACCTACGAAGGCCAGATGGTGATCTCCGAGAAGTACAAGGAGACCCGGATGGACGGCTCGACGGTCGGCTTCACCGACGACGACGGCAAGGGTGAGTACGACATCAAGGACGTGCCCCACGCCATGCGCCTGAGCACCTCCGGCACCTTCATCCACGGCAACTACTGGGGCAAGGGCATCTTCGGCCAGGCCAACACCAGCCACGGCTGCGTGGGCCTGGCGGACGCCCAGGGCGCCGACGACCCGAACACGCCGGGCGCCTGGTTCTACGACAACTCCATGATCGGTGACGTGGTCGTCGTCCAGAACACCGGCGACAAGACCATCGCCCCGGACAACGGCCTCAACGGCTGGAACATGGACTGGGCCCAGTGGAAGGCGGGTTCGGCCATCTGACGCCGAACTCCCCGTCACCCGGCAGTACTTCTGCTCGAACGCCCGCCTCCCCTCACCGGGAGGCGGGCGTTCGGCGTTTCCTCTTCCAGCTCGCACCAGACCGTCTTGCGGTCCGCGCGCTGCTCCACGCCCCAGCGCAGTGCCAGCGCGTCGAGGAGGGTGAGACCGCGTCCGGACTCGGCGGTGGCGGCGGCCGGCCCGACGAGTACGGGCAACGCACGCGGATCGGGGTCGGTGACCTCCACGCGCGTGTGGTTCGCGCCGGTGCGGGCCACACGGACGGTAACGGGTGTGCCCTCGCCGACGTGGTCGACAACGTTCGTCAGCAACTCGCTAGCGCAGAGCTGGACGTCGTAGCCGTGGTGGCGCAGGAGGTACCGCAGTTCGGGTACGGCCTTCGGCGTGGCGAGCATGCTGATCTCGACGGTCACAGTGAAGCCGCCCCGCGGAGTACGGCGGTGAGGGCGCGTGCCGTGGCGGTGTTGCAGTTCCCGAGCCCCACGAGCCCCTCGGCCGGCCTGTACGCCCCGGCGAACGTCGGCAGGTCCACGCGGAGGGACGGGAGCGTGATGCCGTGCAGGGTGAGGGCGGCGCGGAGCTCCTCCACGCAGCGGGTCATGTCGTCTTCCGGACGGGAGGGCTGGGACATGAACGGGCACCTTTCCGTGTGCACTGTGTGACGAACACCTCACACTGTGACGCCGGACGTCCTACCGTGAAAGGCATCTCGCGTCGGCAGCCCGGAGTGCGGAAGAGGCAAGGCCATGGCACAGCGCAAGGACATCGACGGCTCGACGAGCGTCCCGACCTTCTACGGCAAGGAATTGAGGTGGCAACGGGAGCGTGCCGGGCTCTCGCTGGAGGCGCTGGTCGAGGGCAGCTTCTACGGCAAGTCGTATCTGAGCGACATCGAACACGGAGAACGGCGCATGCCGTTGGACCTGGCCCGGCACGCGGATCGGGTGCTGGGGACGGACGGGTTCTTCGAGCGGCGGTGCGAGGATGTGCGGAAGGCTCGGCGGGGTGGACACGCCGAGTACTTCATCGATGTCGCGGAGATGGAGAAGCGTGCTCAGGAGATCGAGGAGTGGGACCCGACTCTGATTCCGGGGCCGCTACAACTGGCGCCGTACATCAGGGCCGTTGTGCTGGCGGCTCATCCCTCGGACTCGGAGGAGGCGGTGGCCGGGAAGATCGAGGCCCGGCGATCACGCGCGTGGCTCTTCGAAGATCAGCGGGCACCCGAAAGCTGGCTCGTGCTGCATGAGTCGGTTCTGCGGCAGCCGATCATCCCACCCGACGCCATGGCCGATCAGCTCGCTCATATCGCCGAGGTGGCGCGCAAGCGCCGGACGGTTCCACAGATCCTTCCGCGGAATTCAGGGGCCCACCCCTTCATGATGGGCACGACAAGGTTCATGACCTTTGCCGATGCACCGCCGGTCATGTATACGGAGGGGATGTACAGCGGGCAGTTGGTCGATGACCCGAGCCTCGTGAGGCAGTATGCGAAGGCGTACGGTCGCCTCAGGGCCGCAGCGCTCCCTCCTGAACCGTCCCTCAAGCTCATTGAACAAGCAGCAGAGGACTACCGAAATGGCAAGCACCCGAATTGTTCCGCCTCGGATGACATGGCGTAAGAGCAGCTACAGCAACGGCGACGGCGGCCACTGCGTAGAGGTCGCCGACGGCATGCCCGGCATTGTCCCCGTCCGGGACTCCAAGGTCGCCGACGGCGGTCCCGTCCTCCTTCCCACCGCCCGCGCTTGGGCACCCTTCGTCGCGGCGGTGAAGGACGCCGGGCCGGCCTTCTGAGCGAGGTCGGCCCCGTCACGTCCGTAGCGAAGCCGCCGCGTCCGTCCCCCAGCTCGCCAGCAGCCGCAAGCCCTCCGCAGACGGTGAGCCCGGCTCGGCGTGGTACGTGACGAAGGCCTGCTCGTCGTCGTCGACCAGGCGGAACGTCTCGAAGGACAGGGTCAGGTCACCGACCAGCGGGTGCCGCATCCGTTTGACGCCGTAGCTCTTCTCCTTGACGTCGTGCGTGGCCCACAGCCGTCGGAACTCCTCGCTCTTCACGGAGAGTTCGCCGACCAGTGCGGACAAGCGCGGGTCGTCCGGGTGCCGGCCCGCGTCCATGCGCAGGAAACTGACCATGTCGGACGCCTTCTGGTCCCAGTCCACGAACAGGTCGCGGTAGTCCGGGTTCAGGAAGACCAGCCGCGCCCAGTTCCGCTCCTGCGCCGGCAGCCTGCCCCAGTCGCCGAAGAGGGCCGCCGCCATCCGGTTCCAGGCGAGGATCTCCGAACGCCGGCCCGTCACGTACGCCGGCACCGTGTCGATCGACTCCAGCAGCTGGAGCAGCGCCACCCGCACCGGCTGCTGCGCCCGCGCACCCGCCGACCGCCGCCGCTGCTGCTTCGGCTTCGCGAGGTGCGTCAGGTGCGCCTGCTCGGCGTCGGAGAGCCTCAGCGCGCGGGCGATCGCGTCGAGGACCTCCGCCGACACGTTCCGCCCGTTGCCCTGCTCCAGGCGTGTGTAGTACGCCACCGACACCCCGGCCAGCTGCGCCAGCTCCTCCCGGCGCAAGCCCGGCACCCGGCGGTGCCGCCCGAACGACGGCAGCCCCACGTCCTGGGGCTTCAGCCGGGCCCGCCGGGTGCGAAGGAACTCGCTCAGTTCGGCACGCCGGTCCAGCTGTCCATCCATACCGTCCAGTATCGCCGGTCGTATTCCCGGTCGTACGCCCGTGAGCCTGTCCCCGCCAGTGGTACGCACGCTGGTCGTAGGCAAAGCCGTGGTCTGGGTGGATGTCCGCGACGGAGGCAGGCTGGAGGCCATACCCACACCGCTGTCACGAGAGTCTCCGGAGAACCCTGCATGACCACTGTCGCCGCATACGCCGCCCCCGCCGCCAAGGCCCCGCTGGAGCGGACCACCATCGAGCGGCGCGAGGTGCGCGAGCACGACGTCCTGATCGACATCAAGTTCGCCGGCATCTGCCACTCCGACATCCACCAGGTGCAGGAGGGCTGGGGCGAGGCCATCTTCCCGATGGTTCCCGGCCACGAGATCGCAGGCACCGTCTCCGAGGTCGGCCCCGGCGTCACCAAGTACGCCGTCGGCGACCGGGTGGGCGTCGGCTGCATGGTCGACTCCTGCGGAGAGTGCGACAACTGCGAGGCCGGCCAGGAGCAGTACTGCGCCGCCGGCAACATCGGGACCTACAACGCCGTGGGCAAGGACGGGGAGCTCACCTACGGCGGCTACTCGGAGAAGATCGTCGTCGACGAGAACTTCGTCCTCGGCATCCCCGAGGGCATCGCCCTGGACGAGGCCGCGCCCCTGCTGTGCGCCGGCATCACCACGTACTCCCCGCTCAGGCACTGGAACGCCGGCCCCGGCAAGAAGGTCGCCGTCGTCGGCATGGGCGGCCTCGGCCACATGGGCGTCAAGCTCGCGCACGCCATGGGTGCGGAGGTGACCGTGCTGTCGCAGTCGCTGCGCAAGCAGGAGGACGGCCTGAAGCTGGGCGCCGACCACTACTACGCCACCAGCGACCCGGCCACCTTCGAGCAGCTGGCCGGCACCTTCGACCTGATCGTCTCGACGGTCTCGGCCCCGCTCGACTTCGGCGCCTACCTGGGCCTGCTGAAGACCGACGGCGCCCTGGTGAACGTCGGCGCCCCCGAGGAGCCGGTCTCCCTCAACCTGTTCACGCTGCTCGGCGGCCGCAAGACCCTCGCCGGGTCCATGATCGGCGGCATCCGGGAGACCCAGGAGATGCTGGACTTCTGCGCCGAGCACGGCCTCGGCGCCGAGATCGAGGTGATCGCGGCGTCCGAGGTCAACAAGGCGTACGAGCGGGTCCTGGCCAGCGACGTGCGGTACCGCTTCGTGATCGACACGGCGACGATCTGACCCGCCTGCCCCGCCTGCCCCGCCTGCCCCGCCTGACGCGCCGGTCGGGCCGGTCGGGCCGGGAAATCCTTTTCTGAGTTTCTTCCCCTCGGCTGTCACACGGCCGCGACGCCCCGGGTCATACCGCCGTAGACACACACGGCGGACGTCCGGACGGACAGGAACCAGGAACCAGGAACCTGTCCGTCCGGGCGCCAAGACCCCGGGAGCAGACATGACGTACCCCTCGTACCCCACCACCCCCCTCCTGGTCACCGGCGGCACGGGCACCCTGGGCGGCCACGTCGTCCCGCTGCTGCGGGCGGCCGGCCACGAGGTACGGATCCTCACCCGGCACCCCCGCCCCGCCGAGGACGGCGTCACGTACGTCACCGGCGACCTCCTCACCGGCGAGGGCGTCGAGGCCGCAGTCGACGGCGTGCACACCGTCCTGCACCTGGCGGGCGGCCCGAAGGGCGACGACCAGGCGACCCGCACCCTCGTCCGCGCGGCGTCCGGCGCGGACGTACGGCACCTCGTGTACATCTCGGTCGTGGGCGCGGACAGCGTGCCGCTGGCGTGGCTGCGCACCAAGCTGGACTCGGAGCGCACGATCGCCGACTCGGGCATCGGGTGGACGGTGCTGCGGGCGGCCCAGTTCCACCTTGCTTTCGGGCAGGGTGCCCGGTCCTTCAGGGCCGGGGGTGAATGCCCGCTCCCGCGTAGCGGGGCAGAGGAAGCCGAATCGCCGCCAGGGCGATTCGGTGTCTCGGCAGGCGTGGCGGTGAGGCCGGTCTCGAGCAGGGACAGCAGCTCGGAGTTGATCAACCGGCGGCCCGTGGCGGCCTGAGTACTCAGCCGCTCGTCAGGTCTTCGGGCACGCAGACGTGCATTTCATTGATTTTCGTCATGTTGGCCTGTTTGCGCCATTATGGTGATGGCATGTCACGTTTCCGGATGTACCCGACGGCCGCGCAGGCTGAGCAGATGCTCACGCACTGCGCGCACGCCCGGTACGTCTGGAACCTGGCCGTGGAGCAGCATGCGCACTGGCGCAGGTGGCGCAGGTCCGCGCCTGGTTTCGCGGAGCAGTGCCGTCAGCTCACCGAGGCCCGGCGGGAGTGCGAGTGGCTGGCGGCGGGGAACGCGGATGTGCAGCAGCAGGCGCTCAGGGACTTCGCGAAGGCCAGGAGCGCCCGTTTCACCTCGGGGTTCGGTGAGCCGACCTGGCGCAGGAAGTTCCAGCATGAGGGCTTCCGCGTCATCGGTACCGACCGTGTCCCCGAGTGCCATGAGGACGGCACGCCGAAGCTGAACGCGAAGACCGGCAGGCAGGTCATGGGCCGCTGTGTGGTCGTGCGGAAGCTGAACCGGCGGTGGGCGCGGGTGAAGGTCCCCGGCTGCGGATGGGTCCGCTTCCGCCTCAGCGTCAAGGGCAAAGGTGCGGTCCTGCCCGACGCGAAGACGTTCCGGGTCACGCTGAGGAACGGCCAGTGGCATGTGGCGTTCGCCGTCGTCCCCGAGCCGGTCGAGGCTCCGGACACGGGCGAGGTCATCGGCATCGACCGGGGCGTTACCATCACCGCCGCCCTCTCGGACGGGCGCAAGCTGAACTGCCCGCAGCTCACCGTCAGGGAACGAGCCCGGATCCGCAAACACGAACGACGCGCCGCCAGGGCGAAGAAGGGCAGTCCGAAGAAGGCGGCCGAGTACGCGAAGGCCGCCAAACTCAAGGCCGGAGACGCCAACCGGCGCAAGGACTGGTGCGAGAAGACCAGCACCATGCTCGCCCGCACCTACCGGCTGGTGCGGTTCGAGAAGCTGAACATCAAGAACATGACCCGCTCTGCGAAAGGGACCGTGGAGCAGCCGGGCAGGCAGGTCCGGCAGAAGGCCGGACTGAACCGGGGCGTACTCGCCCAGGGCTGGGGCCTGCTGCGGCAGCGCACCGGGCACAAGGCCCCCGGCCGGGTCGAGGACGTTCCCGCCCCCTACACCTCCCTGCGGTGCAGCGCCTGCGGATGGATCGAGAAGAAGTCACGCAAGAGCCAAGCTGACTTCGAGTGCGTATCCTGCGGCTTCACCTGCAACGCGGACACCAACGCAGCAGCCAACGTCGCGGTAGGACAGGGCGGGATCCCCCGCCCCCGGCGCCCAGCCGGTACCGGAGGGGCGACAACGGCCACCAGCCGTTCGAACGCCCGTGAACCTCAACCCACCTGGGTTGGAATCCCCCTCTTTCAAGAGGGGGAGGATGTCAAGAGCTGACCCTGACGATGATCGAGAAGATGGCCAAACTGCCGGTCCTCCCCGTCCCGGGCGGACTGCGCCTCCAGCCGGTCGACTCCCGCGAGGTCGCCGCCCGCCTGGCCGAACTGACCCTCGCGGCTCCCGCCGGCCGGGTCCCCGACATGACCGGTCCCGAGGTCCACGACCTGGCCGCCCTGGCCCGCCCGTATCTCACCCTGCACGCCCGGCACCGGCGCCCGCACCTGCCGGTCCGTATCCCGGGCAAGGCGGGCCGCGCCTACCGCGCGGCGGCGAACCTCACACTGGAGGGGGCGCGGACGGGCCGGCGGACGTGGGAGGAGTTCCTGACGGAGCGGACCGAACGGCGGACGGTGACGGCTGCCGCGCCCCGCGCGTGAGCCCGGCGTTCAGCGGCGCCGCAGCGACGCGTCCAGCAGCGCGGGCGGGGTGTCGAACTTCTCGTGCGCGGCCAGGTCGGTCCCGGGAGCGACGATCGCGTCGATCGCGTCCAGGACATCGGCGGACAGCACGGTGTCGGCGGCGGCGAGCTGCGAGCGCAGGTGGTCCAGGGTGCGAGGGCCGATGAGCGCGCTGGTCACGGCGGGGTGCGCGGTCACGAAGCCGAGCGCCAGCTGGATCATGGTCAGGCCGGCCCCGTCGGCGACCTCGGCCAGCCGCTCGACGGCGTCCAGCCTGGCCCGGTTGGCGGGCAGGGAGGTGTCGAAGCGCTCCGGCATGAACGCCGAGCGGTGCGTGGCGATCTCCCGGCCCGCGCGGACCGCTCCGGACAGCCAGCCCGAGGCCAGCGGGCTCCACGCCAGCACACCGAGCCCGTACCGCTCGGTCACGGGCAGTACGTCGGTCTCGATGCCCCGCTGCAGGATCGAGTAGCTGGGCTGCTCGGTGACGTATCGGCCCAGGTGATGCTCGCGGGCGGCCCACTGGGCCTCCACGATGCGGTACGCGGGGAAGGTGGAGGAGCCGAAGTAGCGGATCTTTCCGGCGCGTTGCAGGTCGGTCAGCGCCGCGAGCGTCTCCTCGTCGCTGGTGGCAGGGTCCCAGCGGTGGATCTGGTAGAGGTCGACGTGGTCGACACCGAGGCGGCGCAGGCTGTTGTCCAGTTCGGTGACCAGCCAGCGGCGCGAGGCGCCCCGGTGGTTGCGCTCCTCGCCCATGGGCATGCCCGCCTTGGTGGCCAGCACGATGTCGTTGCGGCGGCCGGCGATGGCCTTGCCGACCATCTCCTCCGACTCGCCGGCGCCGTACATGTCGGCCGTGTCGATGAGGTTGACCCCGGCCTCCAGGGCCGCGTCGACGAGGGCGGTGGCCTCGTCCTGGGTGGTGCGTCCGATGCTGCCGAAGTTCATGGCGCCGAGCGCGAGGGAGCTGACCTGTACGCCGGTGCGGCCGAGGGTGCGGTACTGCATGTCGGTGTTCCTCCGGTGTGGTGAGGCGGGGTGCTGCCGCGACGAACGGCATGGCGAGGGGATACGGCGCGGTGCGACCCGTGTTCTGGCAGGGCCATGCCAATGCCGTCCGGCAGGGCTTGGTGACCGGCTCCGCGCTCTGGCATCATGACCAAGCGGGACCCTGTCCCGTTTGATGGTGACGACGATACGGAACAGTGTCCCGTCTAGCAAGCCCGGGTGGCGGAGGAAACGACGTGGTGCAGGAACAGGACGGCGACGAGAGCGCGGAGCACGCGGCCCGGCCCAAGCGGGCGGACGCCCGGCGCAACCAGAAGACCCTGCTCGACGCGGCCGCCGCGGCCTTCGTCGCGTCCGGCGTGGAAGCGCCGGTACGGGACATCGCGGCCCGGGCCGGCGTCGGAACGGCCACCATCTACCGCCACTTCCCGACGCGGGCGGACCTCATCATCGGCGTCTACCGGCACCAGGTGGAGTCCTGCGCCGAGGCCGGCCCGGCGCTCCTGGTGAGCAGCCCGACCCCGTACGCCGCACTGGGCGGGTGGATCGACCTCTTCGTCGACTTCCTGGTCACCAAGCACGGACTCGCCGCCGTCCTGCAGTCCGACAACGCCGGCTTCGAGACGCTGCACGCGTACTTCCTCGACCGCCTCGTGCCCGTGTGCGCCCAGCTCCTCGACGCCGCGACCGCCTCCGGCGAGATCCGGTCCGACCTGTCCGCCCTCGAACTCATGCGCGGCGTCGGCAACCTCTGCATCGGCGCGGAGAACGACCCCCGCTACGACGTGCGCCGCCTGGTCGAACTCCTCGTCGCGGGGCTGCGCCGGCAGGACTGACCGGGCGGGCCGGCGCCCCTCGACTGTCAGTGGTGGCGGCTAGATTCCGGGCATGAAGAGTTGGATCGACAGTCGGCTCGGGAACGCGTATCCGGGCCATGAGGTGAACCTCGTCTTCGTCCGCGGACTGACCGCCGACGCCGTCGCCGAAGGGCTCGCCGGGCTGCGCCGTCAGGTGCTGGAGACGGGTTCGGCCGGCGGGTGGACCTGGGCGATGCACGACTCCTTCGCCCCGGAGGCCAACGACTTCGACACGGCGGACTACCGGCCGCTGTGCGAGGGTGACGGCGAGGCGGTGGTGTTCATGGTGGAGCCGTGCAGCGCCAAGGCCCACTCGCCCGACTTCACCTACTACCGGGACGGTCGGTGCGTTCTGCACTTCAGCTTCGAGGATGTGGGCCAGCGGGTGGGGGACAACCCCGACCACCTGTCCGCCGAGCTGCTGGAAGCCGGCCTGATAGGCCCGGACGCGTACTGCGAGCTGGAGGACGAGGACGACGGGCACGACTGCTCCGAACATCTCGCTGACCAGGACGACCGCTTGGTGCGGGCGATAGCGGCCGCCTTCGGCCTGCCGTCGCCGCCGCTGGCCGCGGAGGTGGTGGGATGAACCGGCTGCCTCCGGACACGTTCGCCACCTTCTGCCGGGGCATGGACACCGGCCTGCTCCAGCGGATCCTGACGGATTCGAGGCGACCGGCACGGGCAGTGGGCGAGGGCGCCGGCTGGGGGTGGGTGCTGCAGGACGCCGGAGCGGCGCCGTACGGGCAGGGAGCGGAGGAGCTGGCCAGGGACATCACCGGCTACCGCTTCGTGGAGCTGGTGGGAGACCGGGCGGAGACCGTGTTCCTGGCGTCCACCCCGGCGTGTGAGTGCCCGCACGGCCAGAACTACATGGTCCCGCACTGCCCCGAGCACCCGTTCCAGTTCGCCTACCACCGCGGCGGCTTCGAGCAGTTGTACTTCAACCTGGGCGCCCGCAGGGAGTCGCGCCGGGGAGGCGCGATGCCGGACCTCCTGCTCCGGGAGTTCCTGGAGGCGGGCGTGGTGGGCAGGGAACCCCCGGAGCCGGGCTTCAACGAGGACGGAGCGGTCACGATGCGGCTCATCAGCCGCCACTTCGGCCTTCCCGCGCTGCCGTGACAGGGAGTTCACGAAGGCGCGGCGCACGGCCGTAGGACCATGAGCGAGCCTTCCGGGGTCGCCGCCATGGCGAAGGGGAACCGGACGACCTCCAGGCAGAGCGCGACGTCGTCAGGGTGTACCCCTTGGCGCACGCCCTCGGTCAACTCGGCGGCGGCGCGCGACCCGGCGGCGCGGCGGAGGAACCCGGCGGCATCCGTCCCGGCCTCGATGGTTTTCCGGGTGGCGTCGGTCCAGCCGGTGGGCCTCGCGCAGGCGTGCAACACCCGTTGCCCCTGGAGCTGCCCCCGTGGGCCTTCCCTTCTGCTCCGGTGATTCAGAGCCTGGAACGTCGGGACGGGTGGGTGCAGGGAGACGGGGGAGCGGGCATGAGGGACAGGCGCGATGGTTCCGCGCGGGCTCCGGAGGCGGCGACACGCACCAGCCCACTGGTCCGGGGCGGCGAAGCCCGTCCCGATGACGCCCACGGACACCGGTACTCCGGTTCCGCCGACCGGTTCTCTCCCGCGGCGGTCCAGAGGCTGCAGGGCACCGCCGGGAACGCGGCCGTTTCCATGGCGATGGCACACCACCCGCGCACCTCGGTCGTGCAGCGGAAACCCGCGAAGTCCCAGCGAGAGGAAAAGAAGCGGGCGAGGAAGGCCGAGAACCAGCGGAACCAGCTGAACGAACCGCGCGACGCCAACCAGAAGCTCGCGATCGCCACCTCGAACGGGCACGCGGTGGAGGCAAGGAGCGGGCTGGGCAACGCTCCGCAGGACGTCCAGGACATGTACGCCAGACTTCCCGAGGACAAAAGGCCTTGGAGCGGACTGCAGCGGGCCGAGAACCGGGCGTTCGAGAACTGCGCGGAAGCCCAGCTCTACGTCACGCTGCTGGCCCGGAACAAGAACCCCAGATCTTTCGACCTCGCCACCTACGGCGCGGATGAGAAGGTCGCCCCGCCGTGCAGGAACTGCGCGCAGTGGGTGCACAAGGAATTCCGCTCCGTGGCGAAGGGAAACAGGCCCTACAAGCGGAGACGCGACTAGCTGGTCCAGTAGGCGGGCCAAGGCAGTGGCCCGGGCGCCGGACGGCGTGCTCCGTCGGCGTGCGGAGGCCTCTTGGCGCCATGAGCCAGGCGCCTGAGCTCCAGAGGCATCCCCACCGGCGCGATCCGTGGACGCCGCGCCTGACGAGCCGAAGGGGAACGTCTTATCGGGCGACTCGTCGAGCAGGCTTCGAACGGCCGCGGGGGAACGAGGAACCCGACACTCTCCTGCCGACGGCCACGAGGCTCGTCCTGGAGCGCCGGAATGGCCAGGGACCCGCGCACGTTGGAGGGAACGGGCAGCAAACGTCGGCGGAGTGCGCGCCGAGCAGCCCGAAAGACCTGGCTGAGAGATATTGGAGGGCCGCGATGGCTGCGCAGACGCAGAGGGCCGTGCTTGCGGGCGGATGCTTCTGGGGGATGGAGGAGCTGATCCGCCGGCTTCCGGGCGTGACGGGGACCCGGGTCGGTTACACCGGGGGAGACGTGCCGAACGCGACGTACCGCGACCACGGCACGCACGCGGAGGCCATCGAGATCCTCTTCGACCCCGAGAAGACCGATTTCCGGGCGCTCCTGGAGTTCTTCTTCCAGATCCACGACCCGAGCACCAAGAACCGCCAGGGCAACGACATCGGCCTCAGCTACCGCTCGGCGATCTACTACGTGGACGACGAGCAGAAGCGGATCGCCGAGGACACGATCGCGGACGTGGACGCCTCCGGCCTGTGGCCGGGCAAGGTCGTCACCGAGGTGGAGCCGGTCGGCCCCTTCTGGGAGGCCGAGCCCGAGCACCAGGACTACCTGCAGCGCTACCCGGACGGCTACACCTGCCACTTCCCGCGCCCGGGATGGCGGCTGCCCACCCGCGCCGACAGCTGACCGGCAGGCGGCCCGCGAGAGCCGGCCGGTAGGCGGCCCGGTCGGAATTCCACCGGGCCGCCCGCCGGGAGGCCGTCAGTGCGGCAGGGTCGCCGGGCTGCCGCCGTTCGCCTCGTAGCCCGCCACCGCCATGGCGCGGTGGACGGCGAACTCGGCCGCCGGGTCGGGGGACATGGTCCACGGCAGGGCGCCTACGTGGCCGTCGATGAGTATCAGCTGGTTCATGGCCTCGGCCCAGCGCTCGCCCCTGACCAGGAAGAAGACCAGCAGGTGGCGGACGTGTGCCTGCATCGGGTCGTCGGGGCGGGCGGAGTGCACCGCGTGCAGGGCGCCGTGGACCGCCTTGGTGACGACCTCGCTCCGGTGAAAGCCCCTGACCAGGTTGACCTCGGGCAGGTGCTCGAAGACGGCGAAGAGCGGCATCGCCGCGAGCAGGGAACCCTGCGGGGCACGCGCCGCCGCCGCCTCCGCGAAGGAGTACGCCAGATCCCGGGAGCCGTGCCACTTCTCGCACCAGTAGTGCAGGGCGGCCAGGTGGGCGCCCATGTGGTTCGGAGCGCGGTCCAGGATCTTCAGCCAGAGCTGCTCGAAGTCCTCGCGCGGGTAGGCGAGCCCGCGCGCGACCGAGAGCTCGATGATGTACGGGATCGGGTCGCCGGGGGCGAGCAGCGCCGCCTCCCCGCACGCCGCCTTCGCCTCTTCCATGATGATCCGGAAGTCGTCCGTGCCCGGCGTCGCCGTCCGCCACGCCTGCTGCACCAGGAACTCCGCGTGCACGGCCGCGCCGCCCGCGTCCTTGGGGGCCTCGGCCCGCCACACCCGCAGCCACTGCCCGCCCGGCGCCTCCCCGACACCGCCGGGCCGCTGCCGCAGCTCCAGCGACGCGGCACCCGCGAAGGCCTGCACGCGCTGCCAGCGCCGCTCGCCCCGCGCCTCCGTGCCGGCGACGAGCTGCTGGGCCCCCCGGTAGTCCTGTGTGCGCTGCACCAGGTCCAGGACGTCCAGCAGGTCCTGGTCGGGGCCGGGCATGCGGATGTCCAGCTCCTCCTCGCGGGCGAAGCCGTAGTTCGCGGGGTCCGCCGCGTCCGGGTGGCCGGCGGGTACCAGACCGACCGCGCTCCGCCGGCGCCGCAGCACGGGGAGCAGCACGAAGCTCAGCATGACCAGCGCTATCAGGACCCACAGAATCTCCATGTCTCAAGCGAACCAGACGCCGCCGACAATTGGCCAACCTGTCCCCCGCTCCTGTGGAAAACGCGCGGAGTCGTCCGCGCGGCTACCCTCGGTGCCCATGAGCGACAGGCACATCAGTCAGCACTTCGAGACGCTCGCGATTCACGCGGGCAACACCGCCGACCCCCGGACCGGCGCGGTGGTCCCGCCGATCTACCAGGTGTCGACGTACAAGCAGGACGGCGTCGGTGGGCTGCGCGGCGGTTACGAGTACAGCCGCAGCGCCAACCCGACCCGTACCGCCCTGGAGGAGAACCTCGCCGCCCTGGAGGGCGGCCGTCGCGGCCTCGCGTTCGCGTCCGGACTGGCGGCCGAGGACTGCCTGTTGCGTACGCTGCTGCGCCCCGGTGATCACGTGGTGATCCCCAACGACGCGTACGGCGGTACCTTCCGGCTCTTCGCCAAGGTCGCCGCCCGGTGGGGCGTGGAGTGGTCCGTGGCCGACTCGAGCGACCCCGCCGCCGTGCGGGCCGCGCTGACGCCGAAGACCAAGGCCGTCTGGGTGGAGACGCCCTCCAACCCGCTGCTGGGCATCACCGACATCGCCGCGGTGGCCCAGGTCGCCCGGGACGCCGGTGCCCGGCTCGTCGTCGACAACACCTTCGCCACGCCGTATCTCCAGCAGCCGCTGGCGCTCGGCGCGGACGTCGTCGTGCACTCCCTGACCAAGTACATGGGCGGCCACTCCGACGTCGTCGGCGGCGGGCTGATCGTGGGCGACCAGGAGCTGGGGGAGGAGCTCGCGTTCCACCAGAACGCGATGGGCGCGGTCGCCGGGCCCTTCGACTCCTGGCTGGTGCTGCGCGGCACCAAGACGCTCGCCGTGCGCATGGACCGGCACAGCGAGAACGCCACCAAGGTCGCCGAGATGCTCTCCCGGCACCCGCGCGTGACGAGCGTGCTGTACCCGGGGCTGCCGGAGCACCCCGGGCACGAGGTCGCCGCCAAGCAGATGAAGGCCTTCGGCGGCATGGTGTCCTTCCGCGTCGAGGGCGGCGAGGAGGCGGCCGTCGAGGTCTGCAACCGCGCGAAGGTATTCACGCTCGGTGAGTCCCTCGGTGGCGTCGAGTCACTGATCGAGCACCCCGGCCGGATGACGCACGCCTCGACCGCCGGTTCGGCCCTGGAGGTGCCCGCCGACCTGGTGCGCCTGTCGGTCGGCATCGAGAACGTCGACGACCTGCTCACGGACCTCCAGCAGGCCCTGGGCTGAGGGCGGGTTCGGGGGCTCACCAGCCTTCCCAGCCGGTCACGGGTGGGGTCGTCTCCGACGGCGGCTCCACCCGGGGCTGGACGGTCAGCGCCCACACCGTGAACGCCACGGCCGCCGCGCACAGCACCAGCCACATCAGGCGGCGGGCGGCGGTCCTGCGCCGCAGCATGCGGCCGCCCCGGCGCACGGCGTCCGCGTACAGCTCGGGCGGCACCCGCGGCGGCGACTGCTCCATGATCCGCCGTACGGCAGCCTCTCGCTGGGGGCGGTTCACCGGCGCCTGCCCGTGCGCCACGCGCGCGTGCCGGACGCGGTGCCGGATGCCGTACCGGTCCTCGTACCGGCCGCCTTGCCCGTCATGGCGTCGCCGCCGCCTTCGGATCCGCCGCTGCCTTCGTTTCCGTTTCCGCCGCTGTCCTCGTGTCCGCCGCCGTCGCCTTCGTTTCCGCCGTCGGCGGGCGGACCGATGTCGAGGGCGGGTGGAGCAGGGTGGCCGTCGCCCGGTCGCAGATCGTCCGTACGCGCTCCACGGGCAGGCCCAGCAGGGCGGCGGCCTGTTCCTCGGCGACTCCCTCGTACATCCTGAGCACCAGGATCAGCCGTTCCTGCGGGGCGAGCCCGCCCAGGGGCCCGAAGCGGCGCCGGCGGGCCCGGCCGATGCCGCCGCCGTACCGGTGCCGGACCTCGCGGGCGAAGCGGGTGGCCAGGTGCTGGCGGGCCCGGTCGTACGGGTCCTCCCCGTGCAGCCGGTCCCAGTACGCGTACGTGTGCGCCAGGGAGAGGGCGAGCAGCCGCCGCGCGCGTGGATTGGTGCCCGGGGGCTCGGCCGTGAGCAGGGTGGCGGCATGCAGCAGCCGCCCTGCCGCGCCCGCGACGAACGCCTCGAACTCCCGGGCCCGGCGGGCACGCTGGGACGCTTGCCGTTCTCGCACCGCGCCTCCCGCCCAGACGGCGACGACCCCTGAGGTCTCATATCAGGCCAGGGGCGGCCCACGGGTCAAGGGTCCGGCGCGAACCGCCCGCAAAGCCCGTGAGGCCGGCTCAGGAGCCCGACGGCGACTCCGGGCCCGGCGACACGCCCGGCGGGGCCATACGGGCGGACAGGGCGCCGTTGAAGCGCGTGAGGAGCGAGCAGAACGCCTCGCGCTCCTCCGGTGCCCAGTCCTGGGTCAGTTCGGCCATGAGCTGACGTCGGGAGGACCGGACCTCCTCCAGCCGCGACACGCCGCGCGGGGACAGCTGGAGCACGACAGCGCGGCCGTCCTCCGGGTGCGAGGTCCGCTTGACGAGTCCGGTGTCGACCAGCGGGGCCACCTGCCGGGTGACCGTCGAGGAGTCGATGCCCATGCTCGCGGCGAGCGCCTTCACGCCCATCGGGCCCTCTTTGTCGAGGCGGTTGAGGAGCAGGTAGGCGGCGCGGTCCATGGAGTTGCGCACCTGCCCGACCCCGCCGAGCCGGGTCTGTTCGGCACGACGGGCGAAGAGCGCCACCTCGTGCTGGAGCGTCTCGAGAAGACCGGTGTCACCGGCGGTCGTCATGTCCATCGACATTTCAGGCGTTGTGGGCATGGCCGGGAGCTCACTTCGTGGAAGGCTGCTGATTGGGGGACAGGGTACGCGGCCGGGCGGCGAGCCGTACCGGCGCTGCGCAAAGCGGGTCTCGGAGGTTGGTCACAGCGGCCCTGAGCGCTCGTGAACTGCGATGCTGGAGACATGAGCTACAGCACGGCCGCCCTTGTCGGACCCGTCACCCTCGACGACGTGCGCGGAGCCCAGAAGATGCTCTCGGGCGTGGCGCGGGTGACGGCGATGGAGGGCAGCAGGCATCTGTCCCAGCTGGTCGGCGCGCCGGTGCACCTCAAATGCGAGAACCTCCAGCGGACGGGTTCGTTCAAGCTCCGCGGCGCCTACGTCCGCATCGCCGGGCTGCTGCCCGAGCAGCGGGCCGCGGGCGTGGTCGCGGCGAGCGCGGGCAACCACGCGCAGGGCGTGGCCCTGGCGTCCTCGCTGCTCGGTGTGCGGTCGACCGTGTTCATGCCGAAGGGCGCGCCGCTGCCGAAGATCAGCGCGACCCGGGACTACGGCGCCGAGGTGCGGCTGCACGGGCAGGTGGTCGACGAGACGCTGGCCGCCGCGCAGGAGTACGCCGAGCGGACGGGCGCGGTGTTCATCCACCCCTTCGACCACCCCGACGTCATCGCGGGCCAGGGCACGGTCGGGCTGGAGATCCTGGAGCAGTGCCCCGAGGTGCGGACCATCGTGGTCGGTATCGGCGGGGGAGGGCTGGTGGCCGGAACAGCGGTCGCGGTGAAGGCGCTGCGGCCGGACGTGCGGATCGTGGGCGTGCAGGCGGAGGGGGCGGCGGCGTATCCGCCGTCGCTGGCGGCGGGGCGGCCGGTGGCCGTCGAGAATCCCGTGACGATGGCCGACGGCATCAAGGTGGGGAGGCCCGGTGACGTGCCGTTCGGGATCGTCGGCGAGCTGGTGGACGAGGTCCGTACGGTCTCCGAGGACGAGCTGTCCACGGCTCTGCTGCTGTGCCTGGAACGGGCGAAGCTGGTCGTGGAGCCGGCCGGAGCGAGCCCGGTGGCGGCGCTGCTGAGCGAGCCGGACGCCTTCGAGGGGCCGGTGGTGGCCGTGCTGTCCGGCGGCAACGTGGACCCGGTGCTGATGCAGGGGGTGCTCCGGCACGGCATGGCCGCGCAGGGCCGCTACCTGGCGGTGCGGCTGCGTCTGACGGACCGGCCCGGCGCCCTGGCCACGCTCCTCGGGGTGTTGTCGGCGGTCGACGCCAACGTCCTGGACGTGAGCCACGTCCGGACCGATCCGCGGCTCGGACTCACGGAGGCGGAGGTCGAGCTGCACCTGGAGACGAAGGGCCCGGAGCACTGCGTCGAGGTCGGCCGGGCGCTGCGGGAGGCCGGGTACCCCGTCATCGGCTGACGTGCCACCGACCGGCCGGCACCGACTGGGTTGTCACGGACGGGTCACTCGTTCGGGAAATCGCATTGTGAGACGCGATACATCGCGTTACGGTGGGTCGTGAATCGCTCGCTGCGCGGAGCGAAACGCACAAACCTAGGCTTTCCGAAGAATTCCCGACGACGTGGAGACTCATATGCCAGGCGCCATCTATGCCGAAGGCCTGGTGAAGACCTTCGGTGACGTAAGGGCTCTGGACGGCGTCGACCTCGACGTTCCCGAGGGCACGGTCCTCGGCCTGCTCGGGCCGAACGGCGCGGGCAAGACGACTGCTGTCCGCTGCCTCACGACCCTGTTGCGCCCGGACAGCGGCCGGGCGGTCGTCGCAGGCATCGACGTGCTCAAGCAGCCCAACGAGGTGCGGCGGTCGATCGGCCTCTCCGGCCAGTTCGCCGCGGTCGACGAATACCTGACCGGCCGGGAGAACCTCCAGATGGTCGGCCAGCTCTACCAGATGAGGGCCAGGGCGGCGAAGGCCCGGGCCGGCGAGCTGCTCGAGCAGTTCCACCTCGCGGGCGCCGCCGACCGCCCGACGAAGACCTACTCGGGAGGCATGCGCCGCCGGCTCGACCTGGCGGCCGCCCTGGTCGTCTCCCCGCCCGTCATGTTCATGGACGAACCGACGACCGGCCTCGACCCACGCAACCGGCAGGAGCTGTGGGAGGTCATCAAACAGCTCGTCGCCGGCGGTACGACCCTCCTGCTGACCACGCAGTACCTGGAGGAGGCCGACCACCTCGCGCACGACATAGCGGTCGTCGACCACGGCCGTGTCATCGCCCGCGGCACTTCCGACCAGCTCAAGGCTCGCACCGGCGGAGAGCGCGTCGAGGTCGTGGTCCACGAGCGGGAGCACGTGAGGACGGCCGCCGAGGTGCTCGGCGGGTTCGGCAAGGGCCCGACCACCGTCGAGGAGCACACCCGCAAGCTCACCGTCCCCGTCACCGGTGGCGCGAAGCTGCTCGCCGAGGTCATCCGCGAACTGGACACCCGAGGTATCGAGATCGACGACATCGGCCTGCGCCGCCCCACCCTCGACGATGTCTTCCTCTCCCTCACCGGCCACGTGGCCGAGGTCAAGAAGAACGGCCCGGCGACCGACGCCGGCCGCGACGACGAGAGCACCGGCCACAAGGACGAGAAGGAGTCCGCCAAGTGAGTGCCGCCACCGACACCGCGCGGGTCGCGGCGCCCGCCAACGCCTTCGGCCAGTCCGTCCGGGACTCCCTGGTCATCGCCCGCAGGAACATGATCCGCATGCGCAGGATTCCCGAGATGTTGCTGTTCGGGGTCATCCAGCCGGTCATGTTCGTAGTGCTGTTCACGTACGTCTTCGGCGGCTCCATCAGTATCGGCGGGTCCACCGACGCGCAGCTGTACAAAGAGTTCCTGATGGCTGGGATCTTCGCGCAGACCGTCACCTTCGCGACGGCCGGCGCGGGCGCGGGCATCGCGGACGACATGCACAAGGGGCTGATCGACCGCTTCCGGTCGCTTCCGATGGCGCGGGGCGCCGTCCTTACCGGACGTACGCTCGCCGACCTTGTGCAGACCACCCTCACGATCGTCGTGCTCGCGGGAGTAGCCCTGATCGTGGGCTGGCGTACCCACGAGAACATCGGCAAGGTGCTCTGCGGCTTCCTGCTTCTGCTCCTACTCGGCTACGCGTTCTCCTGGATCGGCGCCCTGATCGGGCTGTCGGTCCGGACTCCGGAGGCGGCCACCTCCGGCGGGCTGATCTGGCTGTTCCCCCTGACATTCATCTCGAACGCCTTCGTGCCGGTCACCGGCATGCCGACGTTCCTCCAGCACGTCGCCGAGTGGAACCCCTTCAGCGCAACGGTGGCGGGTGCCCGTGAACTCTTCGGGAACGAGATGCCGGGCGTCCCGAATACGGTCACCGGTGCGTGGCCGATGGAGCACCCGATCTGGGCCTCGCTGATCTGGTCCGTCCTGATCATCGTGGTCTTCCGGACGTTGGCGGTCCGCAAGTACCGCTCGGCCGCCTCATGACGACGGTGCCGTGTGGCGACGCCGCCTCATGACGACGGTGCCGGACGACCATCGTGCAGCATGACGGCGAGCCCCCGGTGTCACCGGGATTCACCGGGACGCCGGGGGCTCGTCGACGACAGGCGGCCGGGTACAGCACCGGCCGGGTGTGTCGGGTCAGCCGTTGTAGGGCTCGGCCTTGAGGATCTTCACAGATGCCGGCTTGCCGTTGGGCAGCTCGTACTGCGCGTCCTCGCCGACCTTGTGACCCATGACGCCCGAGCCCAGCGGGGACTGGGGCGAGTAGGTCTCGATGTCCGAGCTCGCGTACTCGCGTGAGGCGAGCAGGAAGGTCAGCGTGTCGTCCTCGTCACCATCGAAGGCGATCGTGACGACCATGCCGGGTGCCACCGCGCCGTCCGCGGCCGGAGCCTCACCGACCTTGGCGCTCTCGAGCAGCTGGGTCAGCTGGCGCACGCGGAGCTCCTGCTTGCCCTGCTCCTCCTTCGCCGCGTGGTACCCGCCGTTCTCGCGCAGGTCACCCTCCTCACGGGCCGCGGCGATCTTGGCAGAGATCTCGGTGCGCGCAGGACCAGTAAGGTATTCAAGCTCCTCCTTGAGCTTGTTGTACGCCTCCTGGGTCAGCCAGGTGACGTTCTCGCTGGTCTGGGTCACGGGTGCTCCTCGTTGGTACTGGGAATACAAATCAACGCCCTACCCAGAAGGATGTTCCTTCACGGAAGGGCGAAACCACGAGCCTAACAATTCGGTGGCCAAAGGGGGAGGACATAAGCCACCAGATACATGTCCCCGCAGGTCAGCGCGTACGGATTCGCGCCGACGGGGCTGCGCGGGTCAGCTTGTGTGGCAGCCGAGCAGCTCGGCCGTCGTGCCCGCGGCCTTCGTCCTCAGGGTGACGACCCTGTCGATGCGGGTGGAGTCCCCGTCGAAGCGGAAGTCGGCCCGGCCGACCTCGTCGCCGTCCTCCGCCTGGGAGCGCACCGTGCAGTAGCCGACGGCACCGGCGTCCTTGCGGACCTCGAGGTGTACCTGCACCGAGTCCTCGGCGAGCTCGAAACCGATCAGCTCACCGCTGATCTCGTTCTGGGCGACGTAGTGGTAGCCGAACCAGCCGATCACCGCGAGCAGGACGGCACCGAGCACGGCGCCGACGACCTTGAGCGTGCGGTCGGCCTGCTCGTCCGAGGAGCGGCCGTACCGGCTCTCGGGAGTCTGCGTGCTCGCCGTACTCATCGTCGTCCTCTCGGCAGGAGCCGGTCTTCCCGGGCTCCGGAATTATTCGGCTCCCGATTCGGTCACTATAGAAGCCTCCCACCCGCCACCCGACCGCCGCCCCTCAACGACGCCTGCCGGGCGGCACCTATTGGATCGCGCCGACGCACACGGGCGCCGACTGACCGAGGAATGAGTCTTGACTGACCAGCTGCGACTGATGGCCGTCCACGCCCACCCCGACGACGAGTCGAGCAAGGGCGCGGCCACCATGGCGAAGTACGTGTCCGAGGGGGTGGACGTGCTGGTCGTGACCTGCACGGGCGGGGAGCGCGGCTCCATCCTCAACCCCAAGCTCCAGGGGGACGCGTACATCGAGGAGAACATCCACGACGTACGCAGGAAGGAGATGGACGAGGCCCGGGAGATCCTGGGCGTGGGGCAGGAATGGCTCGGTTTCGTCGACTCCGGCCTGCCCGAGGGCGACCCGCTGCCGCCGCTGCCGGAGGGCTGCTTCGCCCTGGAGGACGTCGACAAGGCGGCCGGTGAGCTGGTGCGGAAGATCCGTTCCTTCCGTCCCCAGGTGATCACCACCTACGACGAGAACGGCGGCTACCCGCACCCCGACCACATCATGACCCACAAGATCACGATGGTGGCCTTCGAGGGCGCGGCCGACACCGAGAAGTACCCGGAGGCCGAGTACGGGGCGGCGTACCAGCCGATGAAGGTCTACTACAACCAGGGCTTCAACCGCCCCCGCACCGAGGCGCTGCACGACGCACTGCTGGAGCGCGGCCTGGAGTCGCCCTACGGGGACTGGCTCAAGCGCTGGTCGGAGTTCGAGCGCAAGGAGCGCACGCTCACCACGCACATCCCCTGCGCCGACTTCTTCGAGATTCGCGACAAGGCGCTGATCGCGCACGCCACGCAGATCGACCCCGACGGCGGCTGGTTCCGGGTGCCGATGGACGTCCAGAGGGAGGTCTGGCCCACCGAGGAGTACGAGCTCGCCAAGTCCCTCGTCGACACCTCCCTCCCCGAGGACGACCTCTTCGCGGGCATCCGGGACAATGCCTGACATGAGTGCAAGCGCAAGCCTGGCAATGACGCACCTCGTCACTCTCGCCGAACTCGACGAGGACAAGGTCACCCCCGGTGTCCTCGGTTTCATCGTTTTCGCGGTGATGGCCCTGGCGGTGTGGGGTCTGATGCGGTCCATGAGCCGGCACATGGGCAAGGTCGACTTCAAGGAGACGCCGTCGGAGCGGGGGGCCGAGGCGGAGGCCTCCGGCCGGGTGGAGCCGCAGAAGGGGTGACCAGCGGGGCGGCCGCCTCCCTCGTGGCCCGGTGCCGGTGTGGGCCGGGGGTGGCGGCCGACCGCGTCGTCGCGCGGGTACAGCGGCACGACCGCCCGCGGCTCCTGCGGCTGGGGCTCTCGGCTCTCCCGGCTCCCGCGGCTACGCCGTCGCCACCGCCACCCCCATGACCTCCCGGGCCTGGCGGTTCGGGACCATGCCCAGGTGCCAGGCCTGCCAGCCGGACTCCAGCTGGACGCCACGCTCCAGGAGCAGCTGGTAGGCCTCCACGTAGTCGTCCAGCTTGGCGTCCCGTGCCGAGTGGCGGGCGCGGGACAACTGGGCCAGGTCCTCCTGCGCCACGGCCGTACCGACCTCCACGCCCCCGGGGGCGGCGTACGGCAGCAGCGTGCAGCGCAGGAAGCGGGCCCAGTCCTCCCCCCGCAGGTCGCCGTAGGCCGCGAAGAGCGCCGCCGCCTCGTCGCACAGCGCGAGCGCCTGCACCGTACGGGCGTTGCCCGCGTCCACGACCGCCAGCTCCAGGCAGGTCCACGCCTCGCCGTCGCCGACACCGATGCGCTGGAAGTCGGCGCGGGCGTCGACCAGGATCTGCCGGGCGAAGCCGGAGTTCCGCAGCGAGCCGGTCTGGGCGGCCCGCTGGTCGCGGGTCACCCGCCCCGAATGGTGCCGGGCGCAGGCCAGGCCGTACGCGTCCCGCATACGCGAGAACATCGTGCGGGAGCGTTCCAGCGCACGCACCGACTGGTCCAGGGCACCCGTCTCCTCCAGCGCCTGGCCCAGGTAGTAGATGCTCCACGCCTTGCCGCGCGCGTCCTCGTTCTCCCGGTGCCGGGTCGCCGCCTGCCGCAGTTCCTCGACCGCCACGGGCACGTCCCCGGCCACCAGTCGGGCCCGCGCCAGCTGGGTCAGCGCCCAGGCCTCGCCGCGGGCGTCCTGGGTGCGGCCGTACAGCTCCAGGGCCGTGCGCAGGTCCGTCTCGGCCCGCGGTACGTCCCCTAGGCGCAGGTGCAGCTGGCCGAGCTGGAAGTGGGCCCACGCCTGGCCGTGCACCGACTCGCCCGCGCGGTGCAGCACCAGTGACTCGGTGAGCAGGTCCAGGGCCTCCGCCGGCCGGGCCCGGTCCCGTTGCACCGCCGCCAGCGCGTGCAGCGTCCACGCACGGTCGGTGTCCAGCTCGGGCGTGGCCTGGAGGTCCAGCGCCTCCCGCAGCTTCGCCGCCGCCTCGGTCAGATTGCCCTGGTGGTGCAGGGTGATGCCCAGCGAGCACAGGGCGCGGGCCGCCCCCGCGTCGTGGTGGGCCTCCCGGTACAGGTCGACCACGGAGGTGAGCGTCGTCCGCGCCTTGTCCAGTTCGCCGAGCTGCCGGGCCGCGATACCGGTACGCCACTGCACCGACCGCACCAGCAGCCCCTGGTCCACGGACTGCGCCAGCTCGCTGATCTCCCCCAGCCGGTACAGGTCGCCGCGCAGCAGGCAGTAGTCGCACAGCGCGCCCAGCAGGTTCAGCACCGCGCCCTGGTCGACGCCCTCCGCGTGTCTGAGCGCCGCCGTGATGAAGCTCGACTCGTCGTCCAGCCAGCGCAGCGCCTCGTCCAGGGAGGTGAAGCCGTAGCTCCCGAACCGGTCCGAGCGGGTCGACATGTTGCCGTCGACCAGGCGCAGCACCGAGTCGGCCAGCTCGGCGTAGTTCGCGATCAGGCGTTCCTGCGCCGCCGCCCGCTCGCCCGGCTCCTCCTCGTCGGCGAGTCGGGCCTGTGCGAAGGCCCGCACCACGTCGTGCAGCCGGTAGCGGCTGCCCCGGACGTGGTCGAGCAGGCCCGCCCGCGACAGCGCCGCCAACTGCCGTGTCGCCTCCGTCTCGTCCGTGGCCAGCACCGCGGCGGCGGCAGCGGCGCCCAGTGAGGTGCGCCCGGCCAGCGCCAGCCGGCGCAGCAGCCGCCGGGCCGGTTCCGGCTGGTCGGTGTAGCGCAGCCACAGCGCCCGCTCGACCGGTTCCACCGGCCCGTACGCGGCCAGGTCGGTCGCCAGGGCGCGCGGCGAGCGCGGGCCCAGCGACGACCCCGCGATCCGCAGCGCCAGCGGCAGGCCGCCGCACAGCTGCCGGATCCGATCGGTGGACTCGGCGTCGTACGGTCCCGACGCGTCATCGGCGGCGGCGCCCAGCAGTTCCTCCGCGCCCGCCGCGTCCAGCGCCTCGACCGGGAGGTGGTGCACCCGTGCGGGCAGGTCGGCGGGCAGTTCGAGCGCCTCCCGCGTGGTGACCAGCACCAGGCTGTCCGACCGCTCCGGCAGCAGCGTGCGCACCTGCTCGGCGCTGAAGGCGTCGTCCAGTACGACGGTGACGGGCACGCCCGTCAGATGCTGGTGGTACAGCTCGCTGAGCCGCTTGACCTGCTGGGCCGCCGACGACCGCTCACGGAACAGCAACTGCTCGCGGGGTGCCCCGAGCCGGTTCAGCAGATGCAACAGGGCGTCCCGGGTCCCCAGCGGCGACTCCCCGCCCACGGCGGAGCCGTCCCCTGCCCCGTTTCCGTCCCCGCGCAGGTCGACCAGGCACGCCCCGCGGAAGTAGTCGCGCAGCTCGTGCGTGGCCCGCACCGCGAGAGTCGTGCGGCCGCTGCCGGGCGGCCCGTGCAGCACCACCACCGTCGGCTTCGTCTCCGTACTCGCGCGGGCCGCCTGCACCCACTGCCGCAACCGCGCCATCTCCTGCCGCCGGCCCGCGAAGGTGCCCTCCGGCTCCGGGAGCTGGGCGAACGACTGCTCCAGCGCGCTGCGTCCCCGGGCCGCGGCACTCTTGTCGGCACCCCGCAGCCGGGGCCCGGCCGCCGCCTTCTTCGGCCCGGTGGACGCGGCGAGCATCCGCTGCTGGTCCAGGAACGGCCGGATGCCGCGCACCTCCAGCGCCGTCAGCCACTGCAACCGCAGCTGCTCGGGCCCGCCGGGCTGACTGACGGCGCCGGCGCGGTGGTGGGCGGCCGGCACGTGGGACCCGACCACCTTCACCACGGTGGCCGCGGCGCCGGCGACCCCGACGGTCACTCCCGCGCCCACCGCCGTGCCCGTGCCGGTGCCGAGCGCCATGTCGGCCACCACCGCGGCCACCGCCGCCACGGCGGCCACCAGCAGGGGAGTGCCGGCGCCCTCCCGGGCGTACCGCTGCCGGAAGGTGAGCTGTCCGGCCGCCGCCTCGTCGAGGGCGTGGGTGTAGGCCGCGTACTCCTCGGCGGCCGCCCCCGCCATCGCGTCCAGCGATCCGCGGGCCCGGGACAGCAGCACGTTGCCGTCCGTGCGCCCGCCCGAGCGCCGTACCTCCTCCTCCACGGCCCGCCTCAGTAGCCGCTCGGCCTCCGACCGATGACTGTCCCGCATGTCGCGCCCCCTCCGGCGGCATCGGTGTCACCCGGGCGTCCCCAGACCTCGCTGGGACTCTCCCGGCCCGTCCCCGGGTCCTTCCCCACTTGTGCGTCGGTCAAGTGTCCTGCGAGAGGGAGGCTGTTGGGGAGAGGTCCGCACGAGGTGCGACGGTGTGCCGTGCGGGCAGGCGCGGGTACCGGCAGGACGGACACCATGACGGCGGTGTGGTTCCGTCAGGGCCTGAACAGCGTCTTCACGCTGGTCACCTGCCCGGCTCCGTCGAAGACCAGGTCGTAGCCGATGCCGTCGTAGAGGCTGGAGTCCAGCCGGTTCACCAGGGTGACGAACCGGGCCGGGGAGTACGGCAGCAGCTCGGCGTCCTTGGCCTCAGTGGTCTCGGGGCGAACCGGGACGGTCAGCAGAGTCCGGGCGCCCCCGGCCATGGGCACCGTGGTGAACGGGCCGGTACCCGCGTTGACCTCCCAGGTGTCGAACTGGGTGTTGATCTTCTTCTGGGCGGGCCGCACCGACAGATAACTGCGTCCGTCGCTGGTCCAGGCCTTGCCGATCGTCACGAACTGCTCGGTGCCGGCGAAGGGGGCCCGGCCGGTCGAGGCCGGCGCGTCCTTCGCCGCCTCGCCGCTGCTGTCGGACGGGGTACCCGTCTGCTCGGAAGGCGGCTGTGTCTTCGCGGCGGTGGTGGGTTGCGCGGAATTCCGAACGTCGTCGGTCCGGGGGGAGGAATTACCGGCGGGTGCGGAAGGCGACGCCTTCTTCGCGGCCTCGGCAGGGTCCGCCGGCTTCTTGTCGCCATTCGGCCGGGCGTCCGTCTTGTCGGCCGACAGGGAAGGCGACGCCGCCTTTGTGTCAGCGGCGGAGTCCATTCGGTCCGCGGGCTCCTGGGTGCATCCGGTCAGGGCAATGGCCGCGAGGGCGGTAATGGCGACCCAGTGCTTGGTGGTCCGGCGGTGTGAGGCATTCATCGTCAACTGCTCCTGAGGACCGGTGTGGTTGGGGTACATGGTCTCTACGCCTCACACCGGTCACCGGGTTGCGTCCCGATCAGATTGTTTTTACGGATCTTCATGAGCGCCCCGAACTGTGATGTCGTCGAATTCCCCGCGCAACGACAAATCAGAAGCAGTCGTCGGCGGAAGTGTCAGCGAAGCTCATTCGGCGGTCAGCCAGAAGGCCTCTCTCAGCGATTGAATTCTGCCCTCGCCGTCGTAGTCGACGGCGAACACCCACTGCGGTCCGGCCCGCAACTGGCCCACCAGTTCGCCCAGCCGCATGTCTCCCGGCGTGCCGCCGGCCAGGTGCTTCACTTCCACCGGAATCCACGTCGGCACGGTCACCTGATGCACCACGCCGGTACGAAGCTGCTCCACGGTGACCTGGACCGTAGCCCCTTCCGACCCCTCCGCCTCCTCCAGCAGCACCGCGCCGTACACGTAGCCGAGTTCACCGGCGTACTCCTCACCCGGAGCCGGCACCGGCGGCACGAACCGCGGAGTGCTCGACGCCGTCGGCTTCACGGCGACCGGTGCCGGCCCCGGACCGAGCCGGACCGGAGACAGGACTCCCACGGCCAGGGCGGCGGTCAATACCACGCCGCCCGATGCCACAGCCGTCTGCTTGCGGCGCCGCAGCCGATCGCCGCGTGCCCGGATCCGCTCCGCGGCCGGCGGTACGGCGAACCGCTGCCCCGAGGCGGCGAGCTCGGCGAGGTGACGCCCCAAGCCGGTCTCGTCAGCCATGCTCCGACCTCCTCCGTGGTCTCCATGGGACCCGGGCGTGCGTGACTCACGGCCTGAACAGGGACTGCAACTTGACCACCTGCCCCGCTCCGTCGAAGCTCAGGTCGTACCCGACGCCCGCGGAGAGCGTGGAGTCCATCTGCTTCAGCAGGGTGACGAACTCGGCCTGGGAGAACGGCAGCGGCTCGGCTCGGCCGCCGCCGGACGTGTCTTCACCGCGGACCGGGGTCGTCAGCATGACCCGGGCGTCCTCGGCCATGGTCACCGTGGTGAAGGATCCGGTGCCGGGGGTGATCTCCCAGGTGTCGAACCGGGTGTTGACCTTCTTCTGGGCGGGCCGCACCGACAGACGGGTCAGTCCGTCCTCGGACCAGGCCCTGTCGATCGTGACGAACTGCTTGGTGCCGGCCCACGGGGTCCTGCTGGTCGACGCCCGCGCGTTCTGCGAACCTTCGCCGCCGCCCGACGGGGCGGCCGCCCCGCCACCGCCGGCCGGCGCGGTGTCCGTCACCGCCGCGGTGGGAGCAGCCGTGGGCTCCTCGCCCTTCTCACCGCATCCGGTCAGGACGAGGGCGCCGAGGGTGACAACGGTGAGCAGGCGCGGGGCGGCCCGGCGGTGCGAGACAGACATGGTCAGCGTTCTCCTGGGAACCGGTGCGGTCGGGTTACACGGTCTCTACGCCGCGCACCGGCCCCCGGGTTGCATCCCGGCCGGACTTCTTCGGCTTCCGCCGAAGTTCACCCGACGGTCAGCCAGGACGCCTCACGCAGTGACCGGACCCGGCCCTCACCGTCGTAGTCGACGGCGAACACCCACCGGGGCCCGCCACGCAACCGGTCCGTCAGCTCTTCCAGCCGCACGTCCCCCGGCTTCCCGCCGGCCAACCGCTCCACCTCGACCGGGGTCTGCGGCGACAGGGTCACCTGGTGCACCACTCCCGTGGGTACGGCCGTTCCCCCCTCGGTGCGAAGCTGCTCCACGGTGACCCGGACCGCGTCCTCCACCACCTTCGCGTCGTACACGTAGCCGATCTCGCTGGCGTACTCCTCACCCGGAGCCGGCGTCGGAGGTACGAACCGCGGCGTGCCCGACGCAGTCGGACTCGTGGCGGCCGGTGCCTGCTCCTGGCCCGGCCGGACCAGCGACAGGCCTCCCACGGCGACAGCGGCGGCCAGCAGCACACCGCCCGACAGCTGGGCCGCCCGCTTACGGCGCCGGCGCCGGTCCCCGCGCACCCGGATCTGCTCCGCGGCCAGCGGCACGACGGACCGCCGGCCCTCGGCGGCAAGGCCGGCGAGGTGATCGTCCAAGCTGGTCTCGTCAACCACGTTCCACCTCCGAAACTCGGCCCGCCCGCGGATCCAGCTCGGTATCGGCCAGAATCCTCGCCAGCGCGGCCCGCCCCCGGCTCAGCTGTGCCTTGACCGTACCGACGGGGCAGTTGGTCTCGGCGGCCACCTGCTTCACCTCCAGATCGCACAGGTGGTGGAGCACGATGGCCCGCCGCTGCGCCGCGGGGATCTGCCGAAGCGCCTGCACCAGCAGCACATGGTGGGTGTCCGGTGGCGGTACGTTCGCGGGCGGGCCCTGGCGCCGTGCGAAGGACAGCGCGGTACGCACCCGCCGCCACCGGCTGACCGCCAGCCGCCAGGCCACGGTACGCACCCATGCCTCGGGCGCTCCGTCCTGGTCCAGCCGGGCCCGGTTTTCCCAGGCGCGGACGAAGGCTTCCTGGACCACGTCCTGCGCCTCGGCACGGTCGCCGGTCATGGCGTACAGCTGGCCGATGAGCCGCCCCACGCTCCCGGCATAAAAGGCGTCGAACGCCTGCTCGTCCATCCCCCGCCCGCGGTTCCTGGTGGCCGTACATGTGTTCAATCGAGCGAACAGTGTCACCTGGCAGCCCGTGGCGCAAGGAGCCCGTCATGTCACCACCGAGTGACGGGGGAGAGGCGTTGAGAAGGCAGGGCCGCCTTCCCGCAGAGCAACTCCACGACGGCAGGAGGCCCGTGGTCCGGTTCAGGCGTCCGTCGGTTCGACCGGCTGGCGGAGGATGGTGCGCAGGCGGGCCGGGTCGGTGCGACGGGCGTCGGAGAGGTAGATCTCGTGGTGGGTGCCGCGAGGCCTGAGGTCGTGCTCGGGCATGTACTCGTCGTGCATGCGGGCGATGGTGGGGGCTTCTTCGTCGTACCGGCCGATGTGGAGGACCTGGACGGAGCGGCCCTCGTGGAACGCGTCGAAACGGACCCGGTGGGCGGCGGCGGGGTCCTTCTTGTCGATCGCGCGCTTGAGCCCCTCCTCGAAGAGCTCGCCGGTGATCCACTCGGGCTGGACGATCATGAGGCGCCACCGCCAGGAGTCCTCGTCGCGGGAGGTGGTGAAGGCGCTCAGGTCGTCGGACCACCAGAGCCCTTCGAGTGGCCCGACGGTGTGCTTCCTGCCGAGCTGGTCGATGGCGAGGGCGCGGACCGCGTAGGAGGTGGCGTACAGCGCCTGGACGACGTCCTTGTAGAGCTGTGACGTGTTCGGGCTGCCCTCGCCGTCCGCCATGAGGAAGTTCATGGCGGGCACGTCGATGACCTCGAAGTCCTTCTTCGCGGTGAAGAGGCTCCGCAGATCCTTCTTGACGTCGTAGTTCTGCATGGGATGAGGACTCCGCTCCCGGAGGGACGACAAGGCGGCGGCGGGCACGGGTCCGAGCCGACGACCGCACCGGTGAAGTGATGCGGCCACCACCGTAGGGGGAATCCTCAGGATGTCACGCGCCCCGCCCCGGGCGGCGGAGCCGTGCGCGGGCGCGCCCCGAAGGGGGTGCGCCCGAAATGATGTACGGACGCACCGCGCCGGCCGGCCGAGCGGGCCCTCAGGAGTCCGTCGTCCTCCGCACGAGGAAGGAGCCGAGGACCAGATGGTCCATGTCCGTGTTCAGGAAGCAGGCCAGCGCGTCCACCGGCGAGCAGACGATCGGCTCTCCGGCCACGTTGAACGAGGTGTTGATCAGACACGGCACCCCGGTCAGACCGTGAAACGCGCGCAGCAGTTGTGCCAGCCGGGGGTTGCCCTCGTCGGTCACCGTCTGGATGCGGGCCGTGGCGTCCACGTGGCAGGCGCCCTGGATGAGCTCCTGGTACGCGGGGCGCACCGGGAACACGAAGGTCATGTAGGGCGAGTCCTCCTTCTTGCCGGTCTCGAAGACCTGGGGGGCGAGTTCCTCCAGGACGACGGGTGCGAAGGGCCGGAACGGCTCGCGCTGTTTGATCCGCTGGTTGATCAGGTCCTTCATGCCGGGGAAGCGCGGGTTGGCGAGGATGCTGCGGTTGCCGAGGGCGCGCGGCCCGTACTCCATCCGGCCCTGGAACCAGCCGACGACGCTCTCGTCCTGAAGCAGCGCGGCGGTCTCGGCGGGCACCTGGCCCGGCTGCACCTCCCGCCACTCGACCTGCTGGGAGAACTTGACGAGGGCCGCGAGGATGTCCTCGCGGTCGAACTCGGGCCCCAGATAGGGGTTCTTGTCCGTACGAGGGGCGTCACCGGCCTCTCGGGACGCGTACAGGGCGGCACCGAGCGCCACCCCGACGTCGGACGCGCCGAAGCTGACGTCCATGGCGGTGAAGCGGGACCCCTCGAGGAGCTTGGTGTTGTTCACGCAGTTCAGGGCGAGCCCGCCTTCGAAGATCAGCCGGGACTCGTCGCTGCGGCGCTGCACCGCGCCCAGTTGCGCGGCGGTCAGGACCTCGATCATCTGCTGTGCGGCACCGGCGACGCGCACGCGGAACGCGAAGTCCTCGCGTCGGTCGGGGGCGCCGTCGAAGACGCGGTCGAACAGCGCGTAGTAGGCGGGCACGGCGCTCGCGGGGTAGGGGATCTCGTAGGTGCCGTCGGGCCGCACGGTGACCACGTGGTCGAGCAGGGGGTTCGTCTCCGGGGGAGGCGCGTAGCCGGCCAGCGCCATGACCTTGTACTCGTCGTTGTTCGGTACGAACCCGAGGTAGCGGGTCACCACCGAGAAGAGCATCGCGAGGGAGTGCCGCGAGTCGATGCTCAGCTCGTCGAAGATCCGTATCTCGCCGCCCCGGATCTCACCCGCGATCGCCGACAGCCACTCCGCGCGGCCGTCGCTGACCAGGAAGGCGGCGTCATGGCCGCCGGCCAGGTGGTAGCCGGTCATGAGGTGGGCGAGGTGGTGGGGCACCCGGGTCAGTCTGTCCGGGTCGAGGCGATGACCGGTGTGCTCGTGGAAGTCGGCCAGGATCGCCTCCTGGCTGAACAGGGCCGCGTGGGTCTCGGCGAGCCGGCCGAGCCGAGAGAACTTCTCCGCCGGGCTCGCCGAGGCGTCCTCGGTGATCTCGGTGATCATCCGGTCCATGACGTGGTCGGAGAACTGCCAGGAGAACGCGAACACATCGACGTCGTCGAGCGTGAGGCCCCCCGATTCCAGACACCAGCTCACGGCGTTCGAGGGGAACTTCGACGTCTTCTTCTCCCGGTTGAGGCGTTCCTCCTCCACCGCCGCCACCAGTGAGCCGTCGACGATCAGGGCCGCGGCGGAGTCATGGCCGAACAGCAGGTGGCGGTCGATGCCGGTGGCCCGGTAGAGCCGGGCGAAGAGTTCCGCGGCCTTACCGAATCCGTTGTAGCCCAGGACGATCATGGGAACTCCTTGTCTGTGGACGGGCCGGGGTGGCGGGCCGAGGAGGAAGGGTGTGGGCGCGGGCGGCCGCGCGGGCCACTCAGTCCGGCCAGATGGTGAGGATGTCCGAGATGACCCGCGACCGTGCGAACGACGGATCGAGACACGCCCCCGTGAGGTCGGCCCCGCTGAGGTCCGCGCCCTCCAGGACCGCGCCGACCAGCCGGGAGTTCGCCAGATCCGCTTGGATCAGGTAGGCCTCGCTCAGATCGGCGCCGTCCAGGACCGCCCCGCGCAGATCGGCGGACATCAGGTACGACCCCGTGAGCACTGCCCCCCGCAGATCGGCGTGTGCGAGGTCCGCCCCGCTCAGGTCCGCGCCCGACAGGCTCGCGTCGCGGAGATCCGCGTGCGCGCCCTCGGGGCGGAGCCGTACGTACGCGTTCCACTCCGCGGGGCCCTTCCGCAGGACCGCTTCGTCCGTCTCCATCAGCCCCTCCCCTGGATGACGGTCAGTCCGGCCAGGGCCCGCTTCTCCAGCTCCATGGACGCGCGTACCGAGGTGACGACCGCGTCGACGAGCCCCGCCAGCTCGGAGTCGTCGGCGCAGGCGCTTCGGGCGAGGAGCTCCTTCCCGAGCCCGGTCCAGTGCTCCGCGCTCTGTTCGAAGAGGTCGGCGGCCGCGGCGTACCCGGGGTTGTCGCCGTGTTCGGAGAGGGTGGTGAGGAAGCGCGCGATCATGGGGCGGAACATTCCGCCCCCGGTGCCGAAGGACTCGATCTGCCGCCCCAGGTGCAGGAGCTGGCGGCCCAGTGCGCTCGTGGTGATGACGTTGCCCTGGAGGTCGACGTCCTCCACCTCGCCGCGCTTGGTGGTCGCCCAGGACGGGGCGGTGGCCGTGAGTACCTTCATGGCGGGGATGCCGAGGCTCCGGCTGCCCGGTTTGAGGACCTCGCGGCTCAGCGTGCGCACCGCGACCGGCGCGACCAGATCGAGCCGTGGTGAGTTGTGCGGCGGACCGAAGGTGTAGACGCGCCAGTTGGGGTTCAGGGGTGGTGAGTTGCGGCTGCCCCGGGCGGCTGTGAGGTCGTCGGCACGGACCAGAACCGTGCTGTCGTACGCCGGGTCGGAGACCTCGAACTCGCCGTGCCCGGTGGCGCGGACGACGTTGACGAAGTACCCGCCGAAGGAGGCCCGGCCCGCCAGACCCCAGTACGGCAGGAGTCCGATGTCGACCCGCGTGGTGGCGGCCGGTACGGTGCCGAGGAGCTCGGCCAGCCCCGCGGCCGACCGGGGGTTGTGCGCGTGGACCGCGACACCGAGGAGCCGGGCCGCCCTGAGCGGCATGACCACCTGTTTCCCCACGATGATGTCGGGCGTGTTGCCTCGGGTCGGGAAGTACGAGAAGCCGAAGCCGCCGTCCAGGCCGAACACGACGTGCTCGTCGATGTCGTGCCCGAGGGCGGCCAGGACATTGCGCTGGCAGGCGCTCTCGCTGTGGATGCCGGCCCGGTGTACATAGCCGTAGCCGTCGCTCATGCGCGCCCACCTCCGTCGAGAGCCATGAGGGCGCGCCGGTCGTCGGGGCCCATTCCTTCGAGGGCGTACCGGAAGGTGTCGCGCCGCAGCCGCGGGTGCCAGGCCCTCAGGTACTCTCCGACGGCCCGCGGGTGTTCCCGTGCGGTGACCTTGAGCAGCCAGCCGACGCCCTTCTGGACGTAGTGCTCGTCGTCCGACATCAGCGCCGTGCAGTTGTCGAACACATGCGTGAGCGGTAGTTCGTAGACCTCCTTGCCCACCCGGCGGCGCACCAGCTTGACCAGCGCCACGTTCGCCGCCCGCCTCGCCCACGGTCCGCCGTCGAGCCACTCGCGGGTGCGGGGGATCTCGTCGAGATGACCGAGGAGATGGTGGTGGAGCAGCTTGAGGCACAGGTCGTCGCACTGGGCCCAGTTCGTCACATGGAGGTCGAGCCAGCCGCGGGCGTGGTCGAGGAGCTCCCCGCCCAGACGGCGTCTCGCGATCCCGTGCAGGAGGGCGAAACCGGCGAGGGTCTCCTCGTGGTGCTTCGACTGCTCGACGAGGGTGTGGGCGATCGCCAGCCGGTCCGCCGGCGACAGGTCCGGCCGATCGGCCAGCCAGCGCCGGGCCAGGTCGGTGACCGCGCCGTTGGTCACCCCGAGCGCCGGCACCGGGGTGCGGAAGTAGCGCTGCATCGAGACGGCGAACCCGGGGTCCGCCCGGTCGGCCAGCAGTTCCCGCAGCTCGACCGCGGCGGCCGCGTGGTTCATACGGACGTCTCCAGGGTGAGGGTCACCGGCTTGGCCTTCGGCCGGGCGGGCCGCAGCCGGGGCTTGTCGGCCATCACGTACTCGTACTCGCGCTTCATCTCGGCGACGGTGTCGGCCGAGTGCTGGGCCCGGCCCTGCAGGTTCTGGCCGCGCAGGCCCCACCACAGGTACCAGTTGCGGTGGCTGAGGTAGGAGTTGCGGACGTGGTCGAGGGTGCTCTCGTCCCGCAGGATCTCCGGTTCGACGTAGTAGGCGGGGACGAAGGTGCCCTGGCCCTGCTCCATGATCCCGGCCTTGACCGCCTGCTTGAGGAGCTTGGTGCCGCTGAGGATGCGGATGCCGAGGTTGGCGTAGATCTGGGCGGGGTTGAGATACCGCTCGGTGAAGGTGATGGACTCGCGCAGCGCCGCGGAGGTCTCGCCCGGACCGCCGAGAAAGACACAGTGGGTGTGTTCGATGCTGCTCCGCGTGAACAGCCGGTCGACCTCGACGACACGGGCGAGGTCGAAGCCTTTCATCAGGTCGGAGAGCGCCTCGTCGGTGAACGCGTCGGTGCCGAGGTCGACGCGGATGCAGCCGGCCGCGGCGAGGAGTTCGACGAACTCCGGGGTCACCGCGTTGGGTGTCAGCTGGCAGTACCAGGGGACGTCGAGTCTGGCCTTCACCATCTCGTTGCAGACGTCCGCCGCGTAGTCGAGCGGGAAGTTGAAGGTGGCGTCGACGATCTCGAATTCCCTGACCTCGGGATTCTCGAACATCGCCCGTTTGATCTCGTCGACCACCGCCACCGGGTCCTTGAAGCGGTTCCCCTTGCCTTCGGTCTTGCGGATGATGCAGTACGAGCAGTAGAGCTTGCAGCCCCGCTTGGTCTGGAGCGTCTCGATGGCGGGCTGGGTGTCCCGGGTGAGGTCGGACGCGGCCGACACGCCCTCCTCGAAGTACCGGGGGTCGTACAGTGACCGGTCGGGCTCCAGGGCGCCCAGGTCGAAGCCGGTGTTGGGCGGGTTGTGGACGAACTCCCCCTCGTCGTTGACGTAGCAGAGCCCGGAGATGTCGTCGCGCGATCCGCCGATGTCCAGGTACTGCAGCAGCTGCGCCATGCCGACCTCGCCCTCGCCGGCGATGCCGTAGTCGGGCTGGGCGTACTCGAAGAACGCCAGCGGTTCGACGGAGAAGCCGGAGCCGCCGAGGACGACGGTGGCGCTGGTGTACTTGCGGACGCACCGCACGATCTTCTCGGTGAGGGGGCCGAAGAAGATCGGGTCGACGAAGGTGAGATTGTCGAGGTTGCGGACCGCGACGCCCACCACGTCGTAGGTGGTGGAGGTGAGTTTCTCGCGGACGGCCTTGAGCTCGCGTGACTCCCACAGCAGGTCCAGGACGTCGACCTCGTGCCCCGCCTTCTTGACGGCGGCGCCGATGTAGGCCATCCCGATCGGCAGGGCGGGCCGGGGTACCCGGATCTTGTTCGTGGAGATCAGCAGGACACGCATCGGATGCTCCTACGTCTGGCTGGACGCCGTGGCTGGTCCAGGTGCTGGGGTGGTGGCGTCGGGAAAGGACTGCCAGTAGGTGCCGGGCTCCAGGTCGCGGCGGAGCGTGGCCTTCTCCCGGTAGCGGCGCATCCGGTCGAGGTCGACCTCCACGACGCCCACGCCCTCGCCCTCGGTGAGGACCAGCATCCGCTCGTCGCCGTCCTCGAAGTCGAAGCGCTCGGACTCCAGGAAGAGCGGGTCGGCCAGGATCTGGCTGCGTCCCATGTAACCGAAGCCCGCGTAGAGGTTGTTGCCGATGCCGGAGGCGAACGCGAGCACGCACTCCCCGTCGACGGCCCGCACCGGCAGCCGCATGTCGGCGACGTACGTGAACATGTCCGGCACCAGCGCGGAGCAGACGACGACGTCCACCCCGCGGCGCAGGTACTCCCGGGTGACCTCGGGGAAGTTCACGTCGTAGCCCTGCATGAGGCCGATCCGGCCGATGTCGAGATCGAACGTCGGGTAGGCGGTGCCGCCCGCGAGGTAGCGGCTCTCCAGCTCGTGGCGGTGGACCCGGCGGTAGGTGCCGCGCAGTGCACCGGTGCGGTCGACGAGGACCGAGGTGCTGTAGTACGCACCGTCCTCGCCGCGCTCCAGGAGGCCGGCGACGATGTGGACGCCCTCCTCGGCCGCGAGGGCGCACAGCCGGTCGGTGGCGTCGCCCGGGATGGGTACCGCGACGTCGGCCACCTCCAGGATGTTGCCCGAGGTGAGGAACGCCTCCGGCAGGCACACCAGGTGCGCACCCTCGGCGGCCGCCTGCCGGACCAGACGTTCGGCGCGCCGCAGGTTGGCCGGCTCCCGGCCCAACTTGGACTCCATCTGGACCACCGCGATCCTGGCAGGGCGGCCCATCACATGCTCACCGGGGTGACGGGGCGGTTGGAGATCACCAGGCCCAGGTCCTCCTCGGCCACGTGCCAGTCGTCGAGTCCGGCCTCGCGCAGCAGGTCACGGGCCTGGTCGGGGGAGTAGGCGGCCTTGAGCGAGCGCATGAACTGCTCACCGCCTTCCTTGACGAACTGAAGGATGAACGTGATGTGGCCCTCCTCGGCCAGCCGGTTCACGTCCTCGATGAGGACCGTCCCGTCGGGCTTGCAGACGCGCGCGGCCTCCCGGAGGGTCTCCACGGGCCGGCGCCAGCGGTGCAGCGAAGAGAACGAGTAGACGATGTCGGCGGAGTCGTCGGGGAACGGCAGCCTGCTGAGTTTGGACTGCTCGAACTCGACGTCGCCGGCCATGTTCGCCCACACGCCCAGGGTCAGGTTGTCCTCGGCGACGTCCACCAGATTGGCGAACTCCTCGACCCCCGACACGGCGACGTCGGGCAGTCGGCCGGCGACGTGCAGGGAGAGCAGCCCGGTGTTGAACCCGATGTCGACGAAGTCGCTCATGCCCTCCCGGTAGGCGGCCAGGATGCGCTCGGTGGGTCGCTTGTACGCCATCAGCGCGGAGCGGCGCATACCGAGGTCGTAGGCCCGTACGGCTTCGATGTCGTCGTGCGGCCGGTCCAGCGGGACCCGTTCGGCGAGGTCGAGCAGTGGCGCCTCAGTGGTCATGGCAGCCTCCCTGGGGTCCGGCGTTGACGATTTCGAGCGGCAGTGACCGCTGCGGGGAGATGAACCCGGTGATGTCGGCCCCGAGGTGCTGCGGATAGCGACGGAACTCGGGCGAGTAGAACGCCTTGGAGATGTTGTCCAGGTAGTACCAGCCCTTGGGGCCGGTCACCTCGATGCCGTCGGCGTCCGCCGTGACGAGCCCCTTCTCGACCAGGTCGGCGATCTCGTCGGCGAACATCTCCAGGAAGTTGACGCCGTGCAGCCGCATGAAGCGTTCACGGTTGAGCCGGCCCGCCTTGATGCCGAGCACCATCGACCTGCGGATGGCCTCGTCCTTGGGGATGTGCCGTCCCATCGAGATGGGCAGGCGGCCCTCGCGGACGGCCTGGACGTACTTCCCGAGGTCGGGTTCGTTGAAGTACCAGTGGTCGCGCAGGTGACCGGTGGCGGTGGGCCCGAGCGGGATGATCGGGACGTCGTCGCTCCACGATGTCTCGCCGTATTTGGGCTGGAAGCCGGGCTTGGCGAAGCAGTCGCCGTAGTAGCCGAGGAAGCCGTTCCGCGTGAGCTTCTCGGCGGCGAAGAAGAACATCTCGTCGACCAGCTCGCGGCCCGGTACGGGCGGCAGCTTCCGGCGCTTGGTGGAGACCTGGGCGAACTCCATGTACGTGTAGAACGACACGCACGTGACGCCGAGTTCGATGGCCACGTCCAGGCTGTGCTCCCAGCCCTCCATCGTCTGCCCGTTGATGCCGTGCATGAGGTCGATGTTGATGTTCTCGAAGCCGGCGGACTGGAGCAGGCGGATGCTGGCCTTGAGCATCTCCGGGTCGCTGGGCCGGCCGATGTTCTTCAGCTCCTCCTCGACGAACGTCTGCACACCCAGGCTGATGCGGCGTACCCCGCGGTCGAGCAGCACCTTCGCCTTGCGTTCGGTGATGTCGATCGGGGTGGTCTCGATGGAGAAGTCCGCGTCGGGGGCGAAGGTGAAGCTGGAGTGCAGGTGCCCCAGCAGGTCGTCGAGCTGCTGCGCGGTCAGCGAGGTGGGGGTGCCGCCGCCGATGTACCCGAGCGTGATGACGTGGTCCTGGATGTACGGCCGGCTCGCGTAGTTGGTGATCTCCGCCTTCAACGCGTCGAGGTAGGCCAGGGTCAGGTCGCGCTCGGTCTGGAACTTGATGTACGGGCAGCTGAAGCAGAGCCGGTTGCAGAACGGGATGTGCATGTAGACCCCCATCTGCCGGGGGGTGAACACCTCGTCCTCGGTGACCGCGACATGCTTGGTCGGGTACTGGCGTACCCACTCGCTGTCCCGTTCCGGGTATTCCTTCCAGAACGGCATGCTGGTGGTGGTGATGCTCATGGGCGGTTCTCCAATCCGGTGTGTCGGGCGATGACGTGGACGATGTCCGCGAGCGTCGCCTGGTGGTAGGAGGCGGCGCGGAGCGCGATGCCGTCCGCGTGGGCGAGGGTGACGATCTCTCCGAGCGCCCGGGGGTGCTCGCCCGCGTCCAGTTCGACGTCCGCGCCGGAGCGTGCGGGGTGGACGGCCCGGACCGCGCCGTGGCGTGCGGCCAGAGTCCGGGACCACTCCTGGAGCGGCCCGGGATCGTCGTCCGGGTGGGTTTCGAGGACGAGCCGGGGGTTGCCGGCGGTCCGGGCGATGTCGGCCAGGGAGGCGCCCGGAGCCTGCCGTCCGCCGTGCAGGACGACCACCGAATCGGCCAGGGCGTCGAGCTCGTGCCGGTGGTGGCTGGCGAAGAGCACACCGACGCCGTCCTTCTTCAGGTCGGCCACCAGCCGCAGCAGCGTCTGCTGCGCGCCGGGGTCGAGGCCCGCGGTGGGTTCGTCCAGGATCAGCAGGTCGGGGCGGTGCGCGACCGCGGTGATGATGTGGAGCTTGCGCTGGCTGCCGCCCGACAGGGTCCGGACGTACTGGCCCGAGCTGCTCTCCAGGTCCGCCAGGGCGAGGAGTTCGGTCAGCCGACCGGGGTCGGCCCGGCGCAGCCGGAGCTGGTAGCGGACGTAGGCCTCGACGGTCACGCCGTCGGGGAGCTCCTTCGCCTGCTGGACGTACCCGATGTGATGACTGACCCGGCCCCAGCGGCGGGCGTCGGTGCCGCACACCGCCACCGTTCCGGAACGGGGTTTGAGCAGCCCGGCGACGAGCCGGATGACGGTGGTCTTCCCCGCCCCGTTCGAGCCGATGATCGCGACGCCCTCGCCGGCCGCGACCTCGAAGGAGATGCCCCGCAGGGAGAACTCCGGACTCACGCGGTACTCCAGGCCGGAGACCTGGAGTACGGGGGGCCTGTCCCCGGTGCTGTCAGCCACGGCCGATCCTCCGTTTGAAGGCGTACGCCGCCACGACGACCGCCACCACCGCGTAGCCGACGGCCAGGGCCAGGGCCTCACCCGACGCGGAGGGGCCCTGCCCGGTGGCGGCCCGGAACAGCTCCACGTTGACCGAGAGCGGGAGGCGCTCCATGACCTCGCCCACCCACCCGAGGTTCCCGAGCGGGAAGAAGACGCCGGCGAAGTACATCAGCGGGATGACGATGATGTTGACCACCGCCGGGAAGGAGATCTCCGTCGAGAAGGTGGCGACGACGACCCCGAGCCCGGCGAACACCAGGCACCCGGTGACGAAGGCGAGCACCGCGAGGGGCACCGACTTCACGGCGGCGTCGAAGACGGCGATGCCGAGCACCAGGACCGCGGCGAACTGGAACAGGCACTTGCACACCACCCCGGCGAACCGCGCCACCAGGAATCCCGAGTACGACAGCGGCGAGAGGATCAGGTCCTCGATCGTGCGCCGATTGCGGTCCACGATGATCGTGTATCCGACGGTGTAGGTGCAGCTGAACATGACTCCCGAGGCGAGGATGCCGGGGAAGACGAAGTCGAAGAAGGTGGCCGCCTCCCGGATGGGGCTCGCCATCTCGTCCGTGGCCGCGCCGAACGCCAGCACCATCGACACCGAGGTGAGGAAGGTGGAGACGGAGTACAGCTTGTTGTCGAAGAACTGCCGGAGGTCCAGGGCCACCAGCCGGAAGACGTCGACCAGCCACTCCGAGAGCGCGAACCGCCGCCCCGACGGGGGCGTGGCCGCGTGGTCACGCCGGGAGGCCGGCGCCGTCATCGTCCCTCCCAGATGTAGGAGGTGTGCCAGGTGGCCTCGGCGTCCGCGCGGAACGGGAGCCGGTCGGCGGCCTTGCGACGCTTGCGCGGGTACACGGTGGCGGTCGCGACTCCCTCCCGGACGCGCGCCGGGATCTCCGCGAGCACGTCGGCGTCGTCCGCCCCGCCCCCCTGGGCCAGCCCGTCGACGACACAGCTGCGGCCCAGGTACGACATTCCGACGAACCGGTTCTCCCCGGAGCAGCTGCTCAGGACCAGGGCGGTCTGGTTGTCGGCGGCGCGGGCCCGCGCCAGCGACCTGACGTGGTGGGAGAACTCGGTGAAGAGGCTCGCCACGCACACGATCACATCGGTGCCCTGGCCGAGGAAGCGCCTGCTCGCCTCGGGGAAGCGCAGGTCGTAACTGACCTGCAGGCCGATACGGCCGAGCGGGGTGTCGATGGCGTCGAGCGGCTCACCCGCCGCCAGGTACTCCCGTTCCCCCTCCCACAAAGATGCCCTGCGGTAGACGCCGAGCAGATCCCCCGCCGGGCCGACGAGGACGGCGGCGTCGTGGATGTCCCGGCCCTCCGCCAGCAGCACGCCGGCGGCGATGTGCAGCCCGTGGGCACTTGCCTGCTCGGCGAGGAAGGTCATGACGGGACCGTCGAGGGGGGTGGCGTCCTTGCGGATCGAGGGGAAGTTCAGCCCGGTGGCGAATGCCGCCGGCAGGCATGCCAGGCCGGCCCCCCGACCCGCCGCGTCGGCCAGCAGCTCCGCCGCGCGGGCCTGGTTCTCCTCGCGCCGCCCGGCGTCGGTCCGCAGCTGAAGGGCGGCGAGGGTGAGCCCTTCTCCCCTGAACAGGCTCAACGTTCGGCCACCCCCGCCCGGATGTCGTGGTCGGCCCGGATCAGGGCGGGGACGAACTCCTCGATCACGTCCCGGGTGACGTGCCGGGTCACGACGATGCGGACGGCGTCCTCGAAACGCTTCGAGGTGGACACGATCCAGCCCCTGGTGTCGAGGAGGTCCGACACCTCCACGGCGTTCGGCACCCGGACGACCACGATGTTCAGCTCGGGCCGGATGATCAGGCCGTATCCGGCTTCGGCGAGCCGGTCGGTGAGGTGGCGGGTGTTCTCGTAGTTGGTACGGGTGATCGCGACGAACCCCTCCCGGCCCAGGTGCTCCAGGACGGCGTAGACCGCCACCGCCGCGCTGCCGGGCCGGGTGCCGAGGAAGGTGGTGTGCGCGGGAGTGCCGTGGAAGAACGAGTCGGCCTGACGGGCCTCCTGGTCCCGGAACAGGACGGCCCCGGCGGGGACGTTCGCCAGGCCGTACTTGTGCGGATCGATGGTGATCGACCGGACACCGTCGACGCTGAAGTCGAACCGCGGGAGCGGCAGGCCCAGTTCTCGGGCGAACGGAATGACGAATCCGCCGGTGGCCGCGTCCACGTGGAGCCAGACCCCGTGCGGTTCCAGGACGGCGGCGATGTCGTCCACCCGGTCCACCACACCCAGTTCGCTGCTCCCGGCGGTGGCGACGACCGCGAGGGTGTGCTCGGTCAGAGCCTTCTCGACGGACTCGGGTGCCAGGCGCAGACCGTCGTCCACGGGGACCCGGACGGGGGTGACGCCCAGGGCGGCGAAGATCTTGTCGAAGGAGAAGTGGACGGTGCTGCCGACGACGACCTCCGGCCGGTCGCTCAGTCGGCCCGTCCTCAGCGCGTCCCCGCGGGCGGCGAGCACGGCGAGCAGATTGGCCTCGGTGCCGCCGGAGACCAGGCTGCCCGCCCCCTGCGGGCGGCCGAGCAGCTCCAGGAGCAGACTCACCACCTTGCGCTCGACCCGCTTGGTGCCGCGGAAGATCCGTACATCGCCGAGGTTCGTGTGCGCGGCGGCGCGGGCGGCCTCGACGGCCACCGGATGCGGCTCGGTGCAGATGGAGTTGAGTACCCGGGACCAGGGGACGTCCTCGGCCAGGGCCGCGGCGATCTCTTCGCGCACGGCGGTCACGGGCAGCCCGGTGGGGCGCATGTCAGCCTCCCGTTCCGGTGGTGGGGTCGGCGGGCCGCTGCCCGCCGGTGAGACTCCCGTACAGCTCCGGCCGCCGGGCCCACAGCCCGAACCAGAGGGTCTCCTGGAAACGCAGGTCCGGCTCGCGCAGATGACGGATGTGGTCCGGGTCCCAGGCCGCGCCGGGCACCGACTCCCGGGTACCGGCCCACGCGAGGAACCCGTCGGGGACCGCGATGCCCGAGCCGCCCGCCGAGGGCGCGTCGAGCCCGGAGGCCATCGCCACGCCCACGGTGTTGAGCGTGGCGATGCCCCAGACGGCCGCGTGCTGGCTGTCGGTGGTCGCTCCGCTGGTGGAGCCGGCCACGAGCAGCAGCTCGGCCCCCGCGAGGCACTGGATACGGGGCGGCTCGACCAGCCAGAAGTCCGGGCCGAGCAGTACGCCGACCCGCCCGTGCTCGGTGTCCACCACGGGGAAGTCGTCGCCGGTGGCCGTGATGCCCCGGTCGTCCACGGCCCGCCGGACGACGGCCCGGATCCCGCCCGTCGGGTCCAGCAGCCGGGCCACCTGGTCGAGCCCCGTCCCGGACGCGCCCTCCTCCGCCCAGGAGCCGGTGAGGACGTACGTACCGTGCCGCCGGGCCAGCTCGGCCAGCCGGGTCAGCGCCTCGTCCCGCAGTGCGGGCGGCAGCGGACCGGCGTCGGGGGCGGCGAACGCGTTCTCGGGCAGCACCACGAACCCGGCGTGCCGCCCGACCCGGTCGCCGAGCAGACCGACGACCGCCTCCAGCGTGCTCCGGGCGTCGGCGCGGCGGCGGTACTGGGCCACGAAGACCTGGCTCATCCTCACGCCCCCGTCGGTGCCGTCGCGGTGGGCGCGCCCGTGGGCCGCCCGTCGGCCCCGCTCGCGGCGAGGTTGGTGCGCAGCTCGGCCGCGAGGTCGCGGTGCATGCCCACGTAGGAGCCGAGCAGCGGCGCGTACGCGTCGGGGCGGCGCATCCCGATCCAGCGTGCGCCGTCGCCGCGCGGCTCGGGCGGATCGACGTCGGCGTGCACGATCTGCGGCCGGGCGCTGCCGGCCTGTGCGGTCACCCCCTCGGGCGAGACGACCAGACTGGTGCCCGCGAAGTGGATCTGGACCACCCGGCCGTCCCGGTGCCCCTCCACCAGCCCGACGGAGCTGGCGTACACGACGTTGACGTCGTTGAGGTACGCGGTGGTGCGCAGGGCGTTGACCATGAGCGCCTGGTTCTGACGCAAAGTCCCACCCGGTACGAAGACGGTGTGCACCCCGGCCAGCGCCATGACGCGGATCGCCTCGGGCACCCAGAAGTCGGAGCAGACGGCGAGTCCGACCCGGCCGAAGTCCGTCTCGACGATGCCCAGCGAGTCGGCCGGGCGGCAGACCACCATCTCGTTGCCGAACACATGCGCCTTGGCGGCCCGGCCGGTGATCTCGCCGTCCCGGTCGAGGAAGAGCGAGGTGTTGCTGTACTTGCCGTCGTCGAGTTCCTCGACGATCGAGCCGAGCACGATGTTGGTCCGGGTGCCCCGGGCCAGCTCCTGGAAGGTGTCGACGACGGGTCCGGGTATGCGCGTGTCGGTGAGACCCCGCAGATGGGTCTGGCCCGGCATGTACCAGGGCGGGCCGAGGAAGAACTCCGGGAAACAGATCACGTCGGGGTCCCCGGACGCGGTGGCCTCCTCGATGGCCCGGTGGGCGTTCTTCAGCCCGTCGGCCGGGTCGTCGGCCCAGCGTGTCTGCACGACCGCTACCTTCATCAGCTGCTCCTCGTACGGGTGTCGCCTTCGGCCGGTTCTTGCTCGGGCACCGGAGGGCCCACGGACGCCGGGTGCTGCTCGGACGGCGGGTCGTTCGCGGACGCCGGGTCGTTCTCGAAGGGCCGGAGTTCGACCGCGGGGCCGAACCGGCCGCGTACCAGCTCGCGGAGGTGTGGCAGGTGGCTGCCCGCGGTGCCCACCAGGGCGCAGGCGACCGTGAGCCGGCCGCCCGAGGGACGGCTCGTGACCCGCCCGTCGAGGTGCGGAGACGCGAACAGGCAGTGCTCGACGTCCACCTGGGTGAGCGGCCCCCGCTCGGTGAGGACGGCGTCGGCGACCCGTCCGAGCGGGACGACGAGCTGTCGGTCCGATCCGCAGGGGCAGGAGATGTCCGGTGCGGGCAGCTCCACGAGTTCCCCGGTCGGCTGCGCCACCGGAGCGGGTCCCCCCGGCAGGTGGACGTCGAGCACGAGTTCGCCCCGGGTGGAGCCGGGGGCGAGCAGGCCCGGTGCCGTCGAGCGCAGGCGCGCTGTGAAGCGGCCCGCCACCAGGTGGAGCCGGCCGGCCCGGCAGGGGGTGGCGGTGGCGGGCCGGGTGGGCGTGCCGAACAGCTCGGTCGCCGACGCGCCCCAGGCGTCCGCGATCCGGTGCAGCCGCTCAGGCGCGGCCGGGCGGGTCGTGACGAGCGTGGTGAGACTCGACGCGGCGGGGTGCCCGCCGCCCGCCCCGTCGAGCGCGGCGAGGTCGGCGGCCAGTTGGGGCGAGCACACCAGCGTCGTCACCCGGTAGCGGTGGACCAGGCCGAGCAGCCGGGGAAGCGGACAGATCGTGTTGCTGGTCCCGATGCTGATGAGCGAGGCGCCCAGCCACTCGAGGGCCCGCTCGACGGACGCGCCCTCCAGGGACAGCTCGTAGGGGGCGGCGACGATCACGACGTCGTCGGGGGTGACGCGGTCGCCCAGGGCGAGGGCGATGTCGATCTGGTTCAGCATCCACTCCGGCCGGCTCATCCGGACCGGGTGGGTGGTGCCGTCGGGCCCCTCCCATTCCCCGTACCGCACCGGCGCCGAGGGACGCGTGGGCGCGTCGGTGCCACCGGCGGTGCCGCGGTGCGCGTCGGCCTCCAGGATGTCCAGCCAGTGGTCGAAGTACGCCTCGAACCGGGCAGTCGTCGACGAGGTCATGAGGTGGCTCCCGTCTCGGCCGGTTCCCCGGCCGCTGTCCACCCGTACGCGGAGGCACCGCCGAGTTCTTCGCGGTCCAGCGGCCCGCGGTCGCCGTCGGTATCGGTCCGCAGGACCTTGCCCAGGACGAGGAGGTGGTCGCCCAGCCGGTAGGTGGCCGCCGTGCGGCACTCGATGAATCCGAAGGCTCCCTCGATACGGGGACAGCCGTCGGCGGTCGAGGCCCAGGCGATGTCGTCGAAGCGCTGGTCCGGCCGGGCCCGGGCGAAGGTCCTTGCCAGTTCCGCCTGTTCGTCGCTGAGGATGTTGACGCAGAAGTGCGGCCGGGGGGCGATGCTCGCCCAGCTGGAACTCGCCGCCTTCACCAGGAAGCCGATGAGGGCGGGCTCCTCGGAGACCGTCGTCAGAGAGGCGACGGTGAGACCGCGCGGCGCCACCCCGCCGTCCGTCGCGTCGCCGCCACAGCCGGTCACTACGGCGACCGCGCTCGGCAGCGGGTCGAACGCCCCGGCCCGCAGGAGCGCGGGAGGCTCCGGGCGGGCCGGGCGCCCGGCCGTGGGCGCGGGCGGGGCGCCGCCCGCGGTGGGTCCCTCCAGGGCCCGGCGCAGGTGCAGCGCGGTGGGCGACGTCCCGGAGGCGCGCAGCGTTTTCGGGGTCCCGCAGTGGCCTACCGTTCCTCCGGCGCGGCCCGCCCCGGGGCCGACGTCGACCACCCAGTCGGCCACGGCGACGACCCGCAGGTTGTGCTCGATGGCGACGATCGTGTTGCCGGAGGCGATGAGGCGTTCGAAGAGGGCCAGGAGGTGACGGGTGTCCGCCGGGTGCAGGCCCCGCGTGGGCTCGTCGAAGAGGAACAGGGTGCCGCCGCGGCGCTGCTTGTTCAGCTCGCCGGCCAGGTTGAGGCGCTGGGCCTCCCCGCCGGAGAGGGTGGCGGTGGAGGAGCCGAGCGGCAGGTATCCGAGGCCGAACTCGTCGAGGACCCGCAGCGCCTTGACGACCTTGGTGTGGCCGAGCCGGTCGAACCAGGCCAGGGCGTCCTCGACCGTCATCGACAGCACGTCGTGGATGCTGCTGCCGTCGAGCCGCACCTCGAGGACGTGGGACTGGAAGCGCCGTCCGTCGCACTCCGGGCAGACCACGTGCTCGCTGCGGAAGAGCGTCGTGTCGACCTCGGAGAGGCCGAGCCCCTTGCACGCCTCGCAGCGGCCCCCGACCACGTTGGTGCTGAACTCGGAGCGGCCCAGGCTCTGTTCGAGGGCCTCCTCGCTGCCCGCGAAGGCGTCCCGGATGTGGTCGCCGATCCCGATGTAGGTGGCGAGCGTGGAACGGCTGGAGCGGCCGATGGGGCGCTTCTCGACGTACGTCACATGGTCGAGGTACTTGATCCCCTCGACATCGCCGGACGCGCCCTTGAGGGCGGCCGTGAGCTTGTCGTGGAGGCTCGCGACGAGGGAGCTCTTGCCGGCTCCGGAGACTCCGGTGACGCAGGTCAGGCCGCGCAGCGGCAGCCGTACGGACTGGTCCTCGACGTTGTTGCGCGTGAGGGACCGGACGTCGAGCCACTCGGTGCCGTCCGGTCCGGCCGTCTCCCGTGCGGCGGGCGGGGAGTGCAGGGCTTTCGCCGTCGGGGAGCCGGGGTGGTCGAGCAGCTCGGCGACGGGACCCTCGAAGACGACCTCCCCGCCGCGGGAGCCGGCGCCGGGGCCGAGCTCCACCACCCAGTCGGCCGCGGAGATCACGGCCTCGTCGTGCTCGATGGCGATGACGGTGTTGCCCAGGTCCCGCAGCCGCCGCAGCGAGGCGATGATGTCGTCCGTCTCCGCGTCGTGCAGTCCGGCGGTGGGCTCGTCCAGGACGTACATGACACCGGTGAGGTCGCTCGCCAGGTGCTGGGCGAGCAGCAGCCGTTGCAGCTCGCCGCCCGAGAGGGTGACGACCGGGCGCCGCAGCTGCAGGTGGCCGAGACCGACCTGCGCGATGTTGGCGCACTGCTTGACGATCTCCTTGGCCAGTTCGCGGACCTGGCCGGGCAGCCGGCCCTCGGCCAGGGCGTCCCGCAGCCGCGCGGTGGAGTCGGTGAGCTCGTCCCGCTGGAAGTCCGGGAAGGTCCGGCCGTCGACGGTGGCCCTCAGCGACTCGGTGCGCAGCCGGCCGCCTTCGCAGGCCGGACAGTCTTCCCTGGCCAGGTAGTTGGCGAACGCGTTGCGCCGCGCGGGGCTGCTGGCGGTGCGGTAGGCCCGTTCGAGGAAGCCGAGGATGCCTTCGAACCGGAAGTCGTTGGTGACCTTGCTGAGCTTGATCGAGTAGACCGTGTCGCTGCCGTGCAGGACCCGATCGCGCTGCTCGTCGGTGAGGAGCGCGAAGGGGCGGTCGAGCGGGATGCCGGTGTCCTCGGCCATGGCCTCGAACACCTTGCGACAGTTGGGCACGGCGAAGGTGCCGGAGTCGGCCCCGTCCCAGATCTCCTTCAGGGTCCGCGACGGGTCGGGGACGATCCGGTCGAGCGAGAAGCCGACCAGCTCGCCGACCCCGTCGCACCGCAGGCACTTGCCCTCGCGCCGGTTCGGGCTGAAGTGCTGGGCGGAGTGCGGCTCGGCGTAGACGCCGCAGTCGGGGCAGAGCAGGTGGGTTCCGGCCGGGGCGAAGCAGACCGGGCACACCGGACGGGCCGCGGCGCCGAACAGCATGCGGTAGAGCCCGTCGATCCCGGTGAGCGTGCCCACCGTCGAGCGCGGGTTGCTGTATCCGCCGTCGCGCTGGCGCAGCGCCACGGGCGGCTGGATCCCGGCGATCCGGTCGAACTGGTAGTCGCCGTCCCCCAGATCGAGGGATTTGCTGGAGAGCGCGCCGAGATAGATGGACTTGGAGTGCTCGAACAGCGTGTCGATGATCAGCGACGACTTCCCCGACCCGGAGACCCCGGCCGCGACGATGAACTTCCCCTTGGGCAGCGTCACATCGACCGACCTGAGGTTGTGGGTCGTCACGCCCTCCAGGACGATGGAGTCGTGGCCCTTCGCGGAGCTGTCGTCGTTCACGGGTGCTCCAGCAGGTCGGCCAGGACGCGTGCCGCGGCTTCGCATCCCGGAAGATCGGGGAACGTGGTGTAGAGCGCGGAGCGGACCCGCGCGGGGTCACCGCGGTTCCACGCCTCGTACAGCTCCTGCCGCATGCCGAACCGGTCGATCACCAGGTCGCCGGCGAGCCGGAACATCCGCGACTTGTCCTCGACCGAGGTGTCGCGTCCGCCCATGTACAGGTCGAGTGCCGTACGCAGGTCCGGAGCGCGCAGGTCGCCCTCGGCGGGCTGCATGATCAGCCCGGAGGCGCCGATCCGGCGGACGATCGCCGACGCCCGCTCCGAGAAGTGGCCGGCGACGGAGTCCAGGGCCGCGGTCGTCCCCGGGGCGAGCAGGCCGCTCTTGGTCCGGGTGGCGTCCCGGGTGATCGACTTGAGGGCGAGGTCGACCACCGACACGTAGGAGGCCAGCTCCCCGAGCAGGGCGCCGACCTCGCGGAACCGGTCGACCCCGATCGACTTGGCGAGCAGGGACGCGACGCCGAGCATCACCCGCAGCCGGTGGTGGAGCCGGATCTGCCCGGTGTACAGGGACCAGCGGTTCAGCGCGTGGAACCCTTTGACCGCGGTGCCGGCGTCGGCCAGCAGGAAGACGCGGTCGCGAGGGATGAAGGCGTCGTCGAAGACGAGCATGGCGTCCTGCTCGTCGAACCGGGACCCGAGCGTGTGCGGCTGCCCGTGGTACGAGCGGCGGCAGAGGATCCGCAGTCCGGGGGTGTCCAGCCGGGCGCCGAACCAGCACACGTACGCCGGGTCCTCGCGCAGGTAGTTGGCGGGTGACAGGTAGATGAGGACGTCGTGCGCGTACGGCGCGAGGGTGGCGATCTGCTTGGCCCCGCGGACGACGATGCCGCTGTCGTCCCGGTGCACGACCCGCAGGCCGAGTTCGGGCCGCTGGACGGGCGTGACCGAGCGGTCGACCTGCGGATCGCCGAGGCCGTGGGTCAGCGCGAGGTCGTTCTCGCGGCAGTGCAGGTAGTACCGCCCCGCGTTCTCCGCGAACTCCGGGTCGACCTCGCCGAGAGCGTGCCGGAAGTCGTGGAGCCCGACCGCCACGTTGGCCATGAAGTCCGGGATCCGGGAGATCTGACCGTGCGAACCCTCGACCCAGTGCCGTGAGTTGAGCCACTTGCGGTCCAGCTCTTCGGGTGTCCTGGGCGGCAGGTACGAGAGGCTGACCGGATGCCCGCTGGTCTCGGACCGGTACGTCATCTCCCGCCCCAGCTCGGGTGAGCGCTGACGGTCGTACAGGCCCGCCAGCGTGCGCAGCATCGGCTGGAAGTCGGGATGCGTGGTCACGTCGACCCGCTCGCCCTCCATCCACACTTCCCGGTCGTCGGCCAGGCTGGCCGTGAAGGAGGCACCGTCGTGGGCCCCAAGGCCCGGCCTGCCGCCGTTCGTCCCCGCCACGGGCGGGGGACGGGTGTCACCCGCCGGGGTGGCGGTCGGCGCGGCGGTCTCGAAATCTGATGTCGGCATTCCCGGCCTTCCTACGGCGTCCGTTCGGGTGCGCCCGTCGTGAACTGCTGGTAGCCCTGCTCCTGGACCTCGGGGAAGTACTCGCGCGTCGCCTCGCCGACGATGCGCATCAGCTCCGAGTCGACGGACGCGGGGTCGGTGAGCAGGGCGGCGAGCGGGGAGCCGTCGACGCGGCTGGTCAGCTTGGTGCCCCGGGCCCGGTGCACCGCGCTGAGCGCGTGCTGGGCGTTGGCGGCGTCACGCATCTTGTAGACCGCCGCCGGTCCGTCGGAGACGCCGATCATCGACTTGGTGCCGCCGCTGCCCAGGCAGTTGCGCGGCATGTGCAGATGTTCGTGCCGCCACTCCTGGTACGTGTGGTGGAGCCGGAACGCCTGGTGCACCACCTGATGGCGCAGCCAGGACTCCGGGTCCGCGTGCCGGTCGGCGTCGAGCGCCAGCATGGCGCCCTCGAGGGAGCCCTCGCCCTCGTCGGTCAGCCACTTCTCGACGTCGTTCCAGAAGTGCTTGAAGAGGTCCTTGAACATGTGCTGCTTGATGGCCAGCGAGTGGGTGCCGCTGGCGGGGCCCAGGTTCTCCCGGAAACCGTGGTAGTCGCCGGTGGAGAGCAGCTCGGCCATGACGCGCTGCGCCTCGACCATCGGGCCGAGAACGGCGTTGCAGACCGCCAGATGCGCCGCGGCACGACTGAACGCCCCCGAGCGCAGGTCGCGTACGGCCTGTTCCAGATGATCGTTGGATTCCGCGGTCAGGATCTCCGGGATCTGGTGCAGGGCGACGAACTCGCCGTGCAGGGTGGTCGGGGCGAGCTCGGTGGCGGTGACCGCGTCGGCGAGCAGCTCCGTGCAGAGGATCTCGTTCAGGTCGCCTTCGAGCGGCAGCGGCACCCCGGAGAGGTCGCTCTCCCACTTGGTGGCGTCGTGGCTGCAGATCCGGATGGAGTGCAGCAGCCGGTACAGCGCGTCGTCGATGCCCGCCGTCGCGATCGTCGTCCGGATGGTGAGCGGGTCGCTGACGAGCAGTGAGCAGCGGACCTCGTCGTCGAAGGCGCGCAGCTCGTCGACGTAGCTCTCGCAGCCGGCCGTCTCGGCCAGGTCCACCAGACGCATGCCGGGGCGGGCCGTGCTGCCGTGGAGGCTCTGGGCCTCCTGGCACACCGAGCCGAGACCCCGCAGCAGCCGGTGGAAGCCCATGCTCCAGTGGAGGAAGCGGGCGGCGGTGGCGAGGTCGCGTTGCTCGACGGCCTCCCTGGCCCGGCCGGTGAGCCGGGCCAGGTTGAGCAGGCTCACCTCGGACGCCTGGAGCACCGCGCGGACGGTGGAGGCGTACGAGCCGGGTTCGGCGGGGGACTTCTCCTTCGCCGCCGCGAGCAGGTCGATCCGGTGGAGGTGGTCGTAGCTGGGCGCGATGGCCCCCAGCTCGTTGCGGGACGGTCCGGCCTCGGGGCAGCCGGCCGGCGTTCCGGCGCTCGCCCCGAGGGCGGGCAGCGGGCACGCGTGAGTCTCCTGCGTGGTCATCGCGGTCACTCCTCGGTGGAGATGCGCAGGTAACGGATGGAATGGCTGGGGCACGACTCGTAGGCGTCGAGGACTTGGTCGAGCTCGTCGGCGTCCTCGGGCTGTTTGTGGACGTAGTGGGTCTCGGTGTCGGGGTCGCTCTCGAAGTTGTCGGGGGCCAGGTCGCGGCAGAGCTGGCAGTCGATGCAGGTGTCGTCGATGTGGAAGCGGCCGGTCAGCGGCAGCCGGCTGGGGAGCGGGGCCTCGGTCACGGTGTCCGCCTCCCCGGGGGGCGCAGGAAGTTCCGCATGGTCGGCTTGGCCGAGGTGCGCAGCGCGTGCTCGAAGGCCGGCACGTCGAGTACCCCGAACCGGGTTCCGGCTTCGAACCGCCGCTCGGCCTCCGCGGCGATCGCGTCGCGGATCCGCCCGTCGGCCGCGCTCTCGGGCGGCAGCGCGATGTCGAGGTCCGGTCCGTCGACGTCGAAGGCGAAGAAGTAGGGCGGACGGGTCAGCGCACCGAGGACGACGTCCTCGATCTCCAGCTGGGAGGCCCAGCCGCGGCCGACGGCGATACGGTCCCCGAGCCGCCCCCGGTGGCGGAGCCGGCGCAACGGGGAGCCGCAGGGGCAGGGCTCGGGCTCGATGCGGCAGGTGTCGCCGGTGCGGTAGCGCAGCAGTGGCATGGCGCGGCCGGCGAGTGTGGTGACGGCGAGCTCACCGGTCTGTCCGTCGGGCAGCCGTTCCCCGGTGGCGGGGTCGACGATCTCGAAGTAGGTCCGTGTCTCGACCAGATGGAGGTCCTGCCGGGGACAGAACATGGCGAGCGTGTTGGTCTCGGTCATGCCGAACATCGAGTACACCGAGGCGCCCCACTCACGGGCCAGCAGCGCCTTCTTGGCGGGCGAGGCCCCTTCGCCGGCGGTGAGGATCTTGTCGACGGCGAGATCCCGGGCCGGGTCGAGGCCACCGCGCCGGGCCACCTCGCCGAGCAGCAGGGCCCGGGTGCCGGAACAGATCAGGGTGGTGGCCCCGGAGCGCCGCAGCGCCCGCACCATGCGTTCCGGAGGGCAGTCGGGGGATGCCGCGCCGAGCGGCACGATCGTGCAGCCGAGCAGTTCCAGGGCGCGGTCCAGGTCCTGGCCGACCCCCGCGAGCTCGTACGGTACGGCGACGGCGACCACATCGCCGCCGTCGAGCACCGCGGAGAGCAGGTGGGCCACGATGAGGTTGTTCTCGATCCAGTCGTCGGCGGTGAAGAACGCGGCGATCGAGCTGCCGTCACCCGTTCCGGAGCTTTCGTCGAACCGGGTCACCTCGCGCAGGGGGACCGCGAGCAGCCCGAGCGGGTAGGCCGCGGCCAGATCCCGCCGGGTGGTGAAGGGCACCGACCGGAAGGCCTCGGGGTCCGTGGCCACGGCCTTGGCCAGGTTTTCGGGGACTCGGGCGGAGTAGAGGGGCGAGTTGCGCTGGGCGTGGGCCACGGTGCGCGCCAGGGCCGACTCCGCCCACCGGCCGAGCCCCTCGCGGTCCAGAGACGCCACCTCCGCGACCCGGTGGGCCACTCGGCGACGGGCCGCCAGCACGTCGTGCAGCCGCTTCGTCCGGGTCGCCCGGTGCTCCGTCGGTGTCGTCGTCATGGGGTGCCCGCCAGCTTCGCCATGGCGTCGCGTTCGGCCGGCCCGAGCTCCGTCAGGATGGCCGAGATCTCCCCGGCGACCTTCCGGAGCACCGCCGGGTCGGTCTCGTCGGCCGCCAGCCGGGCGATGCGGGTCCAGCGTGCGGAGAGCGTCCGATAGGTCTCGGCGGCGGCCGCGTAGGAGGTCTCGCCGGTCAGCCCGGCGGCCTCGTCGAGGAAGTCGGCCCACAGGCCGCGGAAGAAACCGCCGCCGGTGCCGCCGTCCTCGATGCTGTGGGAGAGGAAGCTGAACGCGGCAGCCGGGTCGTCGAGGGTGTCGCACCAGCCGCGTACGGCCGTGGCCGCCTTTCCGAGGCCCTTGTGCCCCATGTTGGTGATCGGCGGGTTCAGGAAGGCGTGCGCGGTCTCGGCGACCGCCTCCCGGCACGCCGCGGGCAGCGCCGCCGGGTCGTAGGCGCTGTCGCCGAGGCGGAACGCCAGGCTGCGGGAGCTCATCGGCCCCTTCGCCGCCCGGGCGCGGGCGAGGCTCTCCCGGCCGGTCGTACGGACCCCCAGGCCCTGGGTCTCGACGACGGTGTAGGTCTCGGAGCCGTACCCCACGCACGACACGTAGTGCGCCGCGAAGTGGTAGCTGTCCTCGGCGTAGTCGAGGTGGTAGCGGTCGAGCTTGAGGCCGACCACCTCGCCCTCCTCCAGCGCGGCGATGAGTTCCCGTTCGGCCTTGACCTGGGAGGTGGTCTGGGTCTCGCGCAATTCGATGCCCAGGGCGCGGGTGGCGTTGCGGATCAGGTGGTCGGGCTTGACGCGACCGCCGAGGAACGGGGCCGGCATCTGCTTGGAGCGCCAGTAGAGGAACGACAGGCCGCGTCCCAGGCCGAAGACCAGCGGTTCGCTGACGTGGACGTCGCGGGACCGCAACATGTTGACCAGGGCGCTCGATTCGCAGTGCTCGCCGGACAGCCAGGTCGCCATCAGGCCTCCCTCGGGAGCGATACGCCTTCGCCGTCCGCGCCCGGGGCGCTCCCCGAGGCCGCCGGGCCGTCCTTGGCGCCGGCGTCGTGGACGATCTCCAGCACCGACTGCGTGGCGTTGTTGCGCAGGTGCCCGTAGGTGTGTCCCACCTCGTCCGCCTCGGTGTAGGCGATCGCCTCGACGTGCGCGATGGCGCCTTCCAGCCCGCCGAGCACCTCACGGACGTCCTCGGCGGTGGACACCTCCAGGGCGACGTGCGACATCAGCCGTCGGCGTTCGGGGACGGGCCTGCCGGTCCAGGCGCCGAAGTGCCGGCAGGTGAAGGTCTCGATCACCCGGCCGTCGGGCAGGGACATGGACAGCCACCAGCCCGGGGTGCCGTACTGTCGGGGGGAGATGTACGACGGGCCCATCTCGACCCCGGTCAGCTCCCCGTCGCGCCGGAGGCCCTCCAGGTGGGAGAGCCAGCGGAACACCTCCTCGTCGGAGGCGTAGTCGCCGAGGTAGACGCCGATGTGGTTGACGCCCGTGAACCGCGCGGCGACGTCCGCGGGCGACTCCCCGCACCAGGTGCGCAGGTACGTGGCGATGTCGACCTCGGTCCACGCGGCGGACTCGGCGAGCAGTTCACGCCAGACGTCGGGGAACTCGGGGCCGGTCGGGAACGTGCCCGCCTCGATGCTGTGGGCGGAGGGGTGGCTGTGGGCGGCGATGCTCATGACTTCTTCTCCTTCCGTCCCGCGATCACCAGTCCCATCTGCACCGCCGTCACCTTGTCGGCTCGGATTCCGGCTTGCCGGAGCAGATCGGCGGCCTCGGGGACCGTGTAGGCGGATCGGACCGAGGTGAGGAACCCGGGTCGCATGTCGACGGCGATGTTGGCCTTCATGAACTGGAGCGTGGTCCGGTCGATGTCCCGGCGCAGATCGGAGACGCAGAACGCGCCGCCGGGGCGCACCACGCGATGGATCTCGCGCAGCGCCCTGACCGGGTCCGCCCACTCGTGCAGGGAAGCCGAGCTGAAGGCGTGGTCGAACGACCCGTCCGGAAAGGGCAGTTCGAGAATGTTCCCGACGGTGTAGCCGGTGCGGGACGCCACCCCGTAGACGCGGGCGTTGCACCGCGCCCGGTCGAGCATCGCCGGGGAGATGTCGACGCCGGCCAGGGTGGTGTCGCCGGTCGCCTGGACCAGCCACTCCAGGCCGAGGTAGCCGGGCCCGCAGCCGGCTTCCAGGACCCGCCCGGAGCTGATACCGGCGTCCCGGACGCTGTCGACCTTCTCCCGCAGCCAGCCGCGGTCGCGGATGTGGCGTTGCATCTCGTCGTATTTGAGAGCCAGTTCGGGTCCCTGCAGTCCGTCCTCGGTCTCGTGGATCCGGTCAGTGCCCCGGATGCGCGCCATGAGGCCCTCCCTCCGGCTGTGGCTGCGACGGCTGCGGATCGGACGGCCGTGGGTCCGGCCGCTGTGGATCCGCCCGACCGGCCGCCTCCGCGGGTTGCGCGGCCCGGCGCATACCGACGGGCAACCCGCGCAGCATTGAGCTGCCCATGTACGGGTCGCGGCGATCGCCGCCCGTGATCCGGTTGACCGACGATCTGGTGGCCGCGTCGACGTCGTCCTCGTCCGGGTACCACCAGCCCGCGTCCGCGACGATGACGTCCGGGGCCACCGTGTCGGACACCTGGGCCCGCATCACGACGCCGGGGCGGCCGGGGTTCCGGTAGATCTCCACGGGGTCCCCGTCCACGACCGACAGACGTCCGGCGGCGCGCGGGTGCAGCGTCACGCGCGGTTCGCGGTAGCGGTGCGAGGTGGTGGGGAGCTGCCGGAACTCGGTGTTGAAGAACTGGAGGTTGTGCGCGCTGGTCATGACGTACGGCAGCTCGTCCGTGGTGGCGGGCGGGGGAGAGAAGCCCGGGAGCGCGTCGTACCCCATCGCCTCGAGGCCCCTGTGGGCGAGTTCCACCCGGCCGGAGCGGGTACGGAAGCCGCCCTGCTCGTACTTGCGGTACCGCTTGGTGTTGGGGAGATGGCCGACCTCCTGGAACTGCTTCCAGGTCAGGCCGATGCCGCTCAGCTTCGCGTCCAGCGCGTCCTCGACGCTCGGGGCGAAGTGCTGCCCGACACCGAGGCGCTGCGCCAGGCCGATGATCATTTCCTCGTCCGACCTGGCGCCCTCCACGGTCGTCACCCGCCGCCGGGCCGCGAGGTAGGAGTTGAACTCCACGATCTGGTCGCGCTCCAGCCAGGAGGAGGCCGGGAGCACGACGTCGGCCAGCCGCGCCGAGGGGGTCATGAACATGTCGGCGACGGCGAGGAAGTCGAGCCTGCCGAGGGCCGCCCTGGTGGCCGTCGCGTTCTCGTGCGACACCATCGGGTTGGAGCCGAAGACCAGCATCGAGCTGACGCGGTAGGGGCGTTCGTGCAGGAGCGCCTCCTGAAGATCCACCGGCGCCACCCAGCCGGTCATGGAGAGCACCTTGTGCACGGCGCCGCCGATGCGTTTGGCCGCCTGTTCCTCGGGGAGCAGATCGGTCCGGGGGAATCCCCGTCGGCCCTCGATCGGCATGGGGTCCCAGATGACGTCCCCACCGGGCGCGTCGAGGTTTCCGGTCAGGGCGGTCAGCACGGCGATCGTCCGGTGGGTGTCGAAGGCGTTGTCGGACTGCGACAGGCCCGTACCGGCCTCGACGCAGGCACGGGAAGCCCGCGCGTACATCCGGGCCGCGGTCTCGATGTCGTCCGGTGCGAGCCCGGTGACCGCTGCCACCGTCCTGGGGTCGTACGGGCGGACGTGCCGCTCCAGTGCGTCGAAGCCGGAGGTGTGCCGGTCGACGAACTCCGCGTCGTACCACTTGTTGGCGATCACCAGATGGACGAGGCCCAGCGCCAGCGCCGCGTCGGTGCCCGGCCGCAGTCGCAGGTGGAGGTCGGCGCGCCGGGCGGTACGGGTGCGGCGGGGGTCGACGACGACGAGTCGGGTGCCGCGTTCCAGGGCGCGCAGGAGGCCGACGCCTATGACACCGTCGGAGTGCGTGTTGAGCTTGTTGCTGCCCCAGAGCAGGGCCACCTCCGGGTCTCCCGCGTAGTCGCAGAACGTGAAGCCTCCGTAGGTGAGGATCGACGCCATGACGCGCGGGTAGAAGCACACATGCGCCGGTCCCACGACGTTGGGCGTGCCGAGGGCGTTCGCCAGCCGGAAGACCCACTCCTGGTAGTTCCGGTCGGTGCCCTGACCGAGGACCACCGACTCGGGGCCGTGACGCTCCGCGCTCCGCCGCAGTTCGTCCGCCACCCGGTCCAGCGCCTCGTCCCAGCCGGCCGGGCGGAACGTCCCGCTGCCGCGCGGGCCGGTCCTGATCAGGGGGGTCCGTAACCGGTCCGGGCTGCTGACCAGGTCCAGGGACGCCTTGCCCTTGACACAGAAGTAGCCCTCGCTCGTCGGGTTGTCCGGGTCGCCGGTGATCCCGGTGGGCACGCCGTCGGTCAGCTCCACGAGCGCGCCGCAACCCCCGTGGCACATGCGACATACCGTCCGCACCGTGGTGGTACGTCCTTCTCCCATCGTCCTCACACCGTCCCTTCCCGGTCACGGGACAGGTCCAGGAGCCGTGTGAACGCGGCCTCCTCGGCGTCCGCCAGGGCGTGGAGCCGGGCGGCGGCCTCCTTGAGGTGCGCGGAACGCTCCGGCGCGTCGGCGTGGCCGCCCAGATGGTCGATGAGGCCCGTCCAGGCAGCGACGATCTCCGTGAACGCGGTCACGGACGGCAGCAGGTCCGTGTCGCCGGTCAGCGTGTGGGCTTCGGCGAGAAACTCCGCGTACAGACCGCGGAAGTTGGTGCCGCCGGTCCCCGCGAACCGCCAGAACCGCGCGATCTCGGGGATCACGGCCTCGCCGTGGGGCAGCCGTCGCCAGCCCGGCAGCTCCCCGGCCGCCCGGCGCAGTGCGGCGATCCCCCGGTCGTCGCCCCGGCCGCGGTCCAGGAAGCGGGCCGCCGCGCCCTGGACGGCGGGCCAGATCCGGGGGGCGAGGTCCACCCCGGAGCCGACGGGCGGGGCGGGCCCGCCGTCGAGGTGCCAGTGCAGCCGCGGCGACGGCATGAACCCCTCGTCGGAGGCGCGAGCGCGGGCGAAGGAGGCCAGCGGCAGTTGCTGGGCGCCGCCCTGCTGCGTGGTGTCGACCACGTACGCCGTCGAGTCGTCGAGCCCGTGGAGGGCGAGGCAGTGCGCCGAGAAGTGGGTGCGGGAGGCGAAGTAGTCCAGGTGGAAGATGTCGACCGTCACCCCGACGACCCGGCCCACCGACAGCGCGGCGACCGCCTGGGCGTGGGCGCCGGCGTCGTCGCTCTCCCGCAGGGTGATCAGACCGATGCCCAGGGCCGCGCAGGCCTGCTCCGTGATGAGGCCGGGGCCGACTCGTCCCGTCAGCATCGGGGGGACCGGAGCGTGCGGCGGGGGTGGGAAGAACTGGGCGTCGATGCCCTGCCCCAGGCCGAACACCAGGGCCTCCGAGATCTCGACGCCCGCGTGCCGCAGCATGTTGCCGAGCATCGTCGTCTCGCAGTGCACGCCCGGCACCGCGCGGAAGCCGTCGAGCACCGTGTCCCCGGAACGGTCGGCCGGCCGCGGCGCGCTCACCGGACGCCCCCTGACAGCACCTTGTCGTAACTCTGCAGGTCGAGCAGGCCCGAACCGCTGGCGAGCACCACGATCACCGGGTCCGCCGCCTGGTCGGCCCGTTCCGCCACGCCGATGGCCGCCGCGAGCGCGTGGGTGGTCTCGGGCGCGAAGAGCAGCCCCTCGGTCCGCAGGACCAGCCGCCCCGCCTCCAAGGCACGCTTCTCCTCGACGGCCACCGCGTCCAGCAGGCCCTCGTGCCGGAGCAGGCTGACCACCGCGGAGCTGTGGTGGTTGCGCAGCCCGGCGGTGTGCACGGGCGGCGGGACGAAGTCGGGCCCCATGGAGTACCCGAGGACCTCGGGGGTGAGTCCCGCGAGGTCGGAGCGGCCGTACCGGTAGCTGCCGGCCGTCAGCCGGGGGGCGGCCGAGGACTCGGCGGCCAGGAGCCGCAGGTCGCGGCTCCCGTCGCCGAGCGAGCCGAGGAAGGGGCCGATGAGCCCGCACAGATTGCTGCCGCCGCCCGAGCAGGCGATGAGGTGGTCGCCCCGGCCCGGCACGCCGATCGGCTCGTCGAGCGCCGCGAGCTGGGCTTGGACCTCCAGGCCGAGCAGGGTCTGGTGCAGGTACACGTGGGGCACGCCGCTGCCGGACAGATAGGCGGCCTTGGGCCCGAGTCCGAGCGCGTGCCCGATGGCGTCGCTGATGGCCGTCCCCAGGCTTCCGGGGTGGTCGGGGGCCTGGGCGAGCAGCTCCCGGCCGAAGGGTGTGTCCGGGGAGGGCGAGGCGCGGACGGTGGCACCCAGCAGCTCCATGTAGTGGCGGCGGTAGGGCTTCTGGTCCAGCGAACAGCGGACCATGAAGATCTCGCTGTCGAGACCGGCCAGCGAGGCGGCCAGCGCCACGCTCATCCCCCACTGGCCCGCCCCGGTCTCGGTGACCAGCGTCGTCCGGCCCTCCCGCGCCGCGTAGTAGGCCTGGACGACGGCCGAGTTCAGCTTGAAGCTGCCGGTTGGCAGGACGTCCTCGCGCTTGAGGTAGATACGGGCCCGGGTGCCGAGTTCGGCCTCCAGCGCACGCGCCCGGTGCAGCGGGGTGGGGCGGCCGATCCGGCGCAGCAGGTCGGCGACCGGCTCGGGGATCGGCACCCAGCGCTCGGACGGCCGGTCCTGGTCGAGCAGTGCCCTCGGACGCACCTGCCGGGCGATGTCGGCGGCCGACGGAGTTCCCTCGTCCCGGACGGGCGGCAGCGGCGCCGGCAGGTCGGGCAGAAAGTGGTACCAGTGCGTGGGAAGTTCGACCGGAACGGGCCCGGACCGCACGGCGGACTGGGCAGCCAAACGCGGGCGCGAATTGCTCGACATGTTCCCCCCGTGATCCCCGTCGCTTGAATCCCGAGCATGATTACAGAGCGCCGGAACCACCGTAAAGAGGGGTGCGGGAGATTCCATTCGCGCGCCCCCCATCCGCCGGTGGGTGATCCAGCGGAATTCATCGCACGATCTTGTTGAATGCTCCTGGTCGACTGTGACGGGTGTGACGATTCGGCCGATTGCGATGGATGTGAATCACCGCGCTGGATCGCGGACAACGCATTGTGCGTGTTGGTCGAGCCGCTGCCGCCGCCGCCCTGGCCCGAGCGGGTGCCCGGGGTGGATTGCGAGCCCTTGGTAGTCGAACCAGCAGCTCAGGGTGGTCCGGCAGATCGAGGAAAGCGCTTTTGTGTGAAGAATCAATCAGTGCGACGGATTAGGGAATTCCGCTTTCGGGTAGGGAAAGGGAGATC